>NZ_JBAPXX010000079.1:0-21508 GCF_049284435.1 Acinetobacter sp.
GCAATGGCTTTTTGCGTCAACAGCATACGGCGTACATCGGCATGATGAATGATCGCATCCGCTACTTTTTCCGGATCTTTTTTGCCAGACAGGGCACGCATTGACATACGCTCTTTTGCATAAGGTAAAGCACCCTGGAACGACAGTTCAGCATGACAAATACCCTGAATCGCAGTACCAATACGCGCCGTGTTCATAAAGGTGAACATAGCGTGCAAGCCTTTATTCGGTTCGCCAATCAGGTAGCCAGTCGCATTGTCAAAATTCAGTACAGCCGTTGCTGAAGCGCGAATCCCCATTTTGTGTTCAATCGAACCACAGTTCACTGGATTACGCTCGCCGATCCCGCCATCTGCAGCAGCAATAAATTTCGGTACGATAAACAGAGAAATCCCTTTGGTACCTTGCGGCGCATCTGGAAGGCGTGCCAGTACGATATGTACGATATTTTCAGTCAGGTCGTGCTCACCTGCGGAAATAAAGATTTTGGTGCCTGAAATCGAATAGCTACCATCTTCTTTCGGCTCTGCTTTGGTCTTAACCTGACCCAGGTCAGTACCACATTGCGGCTCAGTAAGACACATGGTACCCGTCCAAGTTCCAGCGACCAGGTGAGGTAGATAAGTGTTTTTCTGCTCATCGGTACCGTATTGCATAATAGTGTTGATACAGCCCACACTTAAACCCGGATACATCTGGAATGACCAGTTTGCAGTCCCCATCATTTCTGATTTGATCAGGTTTAAAGACATTGGCAGGTTTTGACCACCAAACTCTTCAGGATAAGACAGACCTTGCCAGCCACCTTGTACAAACTGGTCGTAAGCTTCTTTAAAGCCTTTCGGTGTTTTCACTTCGCCATTTCCAAAATGACAGCCTTCTTCATCACCGCTTTGATTCAAAGGTGACAGTACATTTTCACAGAAATCTGCTGCACCTTCTAAGATCATGTCTACCGTGTCGGCATCGGCATATTCACCATTCGACAAATTCTGGTAGTGCGCAGGGTAGTCAAGCACTTCATTCATAAGGAAGCGAATGTCGTGTAAAGGGGCTTTATATGCTGGCATGCGTTTAATCCTGATTGAAATAGTTTTGGATTATCTGTATCGATTCTTTGATTATTCACATTCGGGATAAAAAAACATTGATGAATTCAGTGAATAAAAATGTCAGAAAAGTGAATCGGTTTTTAAGTTTAGTGAATGAAATTGTCGAATTTCATCATTAAGCGTTTACATTACAGGAAGATTAAAAACTTGTTATATCAATGGAGTTTAATGAATCAAAAGGTGATTTGTCTAGTATATTTTTGTATGAATTGTGCTCGGATTCAGGTCGCCAAATAACTCATCCTAAAATGTCACTAAAACCAATACATGGTTTCTCAGCTTATAAAAATTAGTAGGAGGGAATTAAAGGGTTGCAGTTGCAACCCGAACTGAACTCATTGGAGAGATAGGGATTTTAAAGAAACTCTTTTAAATCCGGCTTGATGCCATTCCAGATGTAAAAAGATTCAATTGCCTGACCGACCAGCATGCCAAAGCCTTCGGATGTCGGTACACTGCGTGTCTTGGCCTGATCCAGAAATGAAGACGGTTTGCCATAGGCCATTTCATAGGCCCGTTTAAACTGTAGTGTTTCCGGTAAAACCAAAGCATCACCACTGAGGCTGGCAGAGGTGGCATTAATCACCAGATCAAATTCACCGGCTAAATTATCTAGTGAAATCGCCTGTAATTCGACTTGCGGTACGGCATCCTGAAGATCAGCAACCAGTTGTTCCGCGCGTGTCAAGGTACGATTGGCGATCACGATTTTTTTCGCACCTGCTTGGGCGAGTGGATAAATCACACCACGCGTGGCACCACCTGCACCAATAATTAAAATATCGGTATTTTCCAGTGGCCAGTCTAAGGCCCGAATTGCTTCAACCAGTCCCTGACCATCGGTATTGTCGCCATGCAGGACACCATTTTCCATCCATAGAGTATTCACTGCTTTGGCAATTTTGGCCCGTTCACTCAACACCTGACATTGGATAAAAGCCTGCTCTTTGAAGGGGACAGTAACATTCAGACCACTACCGCCCTGGCCAAAGAACTCCTGAATGTTGGCTTCAAAGCCATCCAGAGGCGCCAGACGTTTAGTGTAATTCAGGTCGACACCAGTTTTAGCGGCAAAGGCGTGATGCAATTCTGGAGAACGTGACTGTTCAATCGGGTTACCAATCACGGCAAATTGTTTGCTCATTTCACAATGTCCATGTGCGGAAATGGCCATCAATATACGTGAAAAAGAGCAGGGACTAAAGCCTGCGCGATTTTTAATTGCTGCTGAGTGATCCGGGTTTTAGGAACTACAAATATCCATAATATGTTCCGCAAACATCAGCGCCATACTGAGAACAGCCCCAACGCCAGTCAGGATACTCACCAGAATGGCTGCGCCATCCAGAATCAGGTTATGGCTTAAAATTGCGGTACTCATCGCACTGATGGCGAGAGCCAGAAAAAGCCAAAAGGCAAATACAGGTAGGTTTAATTGAAGATTATACATTGTTATTCTCACTAAACATCAAATGGAATGTGATCGATGTAGCGATAGGGTGCCGCGATCAAATCAGGTATTTCTATGCAGCAGTATAGAGGATATATCTATTAAAACAGCCCTCTATTTGAGGGCTGTTTGTATCATTTCATTGCGTTGGATTTTAATTCTATTAACCAGTCGTGTGGTTTCAGGTAGTAATCTGTTAAATGTTTTTCCGGTGAGCCCTCATCCCATTCAGGACGATAAGACCATCCGGTAAGCGGGGGCAGGCTGACTAGAATCGATTCAATCCGGCCGCCAGTCTGCAAGCCAAACAGGGTGCCGCGGTCATAAACCAGATTGTATTCCACATAACGACCACGACGGTATAACTGAAATTCGCGTTGTGCTTCGTTATAAGGCTTATCCTGATTGCGCTGGAAAATCGGCAGAATGGCTTCTAGGTAACCATTCCCCACAGCTTGCATATACTGGAAACAGGTTTCAAAATCCCATTGATTCAGGTCGTCAAAAAATAAACCGCCAACACCGCGCTGTTCATCACGATGTTTCAGATAAAAATAATCATCACACCATTGTTTATGTTCAGGATAAACCTCTTCGCCAAATGGCACACACAGATCATGCGCAGTCTGATGCCAAGACAGTACATCTTCATCATTCGGGTAAAACGGGGTTAGGTCAAAACCGCCACCAAACCACCAGATCGGATCCTGGCCTTCTTTTTCTGCCAAAAATAAACGCACGTTGGCATGCGAAGTCGGTACGTTCGGGTTTTTTGGATGAATCACCAGCGATACACCCATGGCCTGTGCTTTGGCGCCGGCAATATTAGGATGACGTTCGGTCGCAGAAGCGGGCAGCTTGGAAATGTTGATGTGGGAGAACATCACACCGCCTTTTTCAATCACCGTACCATTTTGCAAAACACGTGAACGGCCACCACCACCTTCCGGACGCTCCCAGTCATCGATGATAAATTCAGCCGTACCGCCGCCAGCACGTTCCTGCTGTTCTAGTGCTGCACAAATCCGTGCCTGCAAGTCGAGGAGAAATTCACGAACGCGTTGAATATCCGCAGATGTAGGATGCTGCATCAGAGTCCTCGTAGGGAAATAAAAAAACTAACGACATCAAAGCATAAAATCAGTCAAAGATTAAGGTCTATTTGGCAATGCAGTTGATCGATCCAAACTTTGAATTTCGCTCTGTATAGGCAGAATACGTCATTAAATCCGACCAAATGGCTAGGTTGAATTCTTTTTTCAAGCTCAGCACAATAACTTGCAAGCGCTCATTGGCTTGAGCATTTCTCAATGGTAATAGGTGTGTCATGTCGGTACAGGTCAACTCCCTGATTCAAAAATACAATGTTCCCGGTCCACGCTACACCAGTTACCCTACGGTTCCGTATTGGGAAGAGCAGAATTTCTCGCTGGGACAATGGAAGCAAAAGCTAAAAAAGTCTTTTGATGAATCCAATCAAAGCGAAGGCATTAGCTTATATATCCACCTGCCATTTTGCGAAAGCCTGTGTACCTTCTGCGGGTGTCATAAGCGCGTGACCAAACGCCATGAAGTCGAACAGCCTTATATTCAGGCAGTACTCAAAGAATGGGATTTATATTGTGAGCTATTACAAGAAAAGCCTATCATTAAAGAGATTCATTTGGGCGGGGGAACACCGACTTTCTTTTCTATTGAGCATTTAACCCAACTGATTCAAGGTATTTTAGCCAAAGCAGACGTAGCACCTGTGCATGAATTCAGTTTTGAAGGTCATCCCAATAATACTACACGTGAGCATTTGCAAGGTTTATATGATCTTGGCTTTCGTAGGGTCAGTTATGGGGTGCAGGATTATAATGAAACCGTGCAAAAGGCGATTCACCGGATTCAGCCTTATGAAAATGTTAAACAGGTAACCGAATGGGCGCGAGAAATTGGCTATGAATCGATTTCTCATGATCTGGTTTTTGGTCTGCCATTTCAAAGCTTGGACGATGTATTAAATACTATTGAGCAAACCAATTCGCTTTTGCCGGACCGTCTGGCTTTATATAGCTATGCACATGTGCCCTGGATTAAAGGCAATGGTCAGCGCGGTTTTAAAGATGCCGATGTACCCAAAGATGCGATCAAACGGGAATGCTATGAAGCGGGTAAAAATAAACTTCTGGCACATGGCTATCATGAAATCGGCATGGATCATTTTGCCTTAGAAAAAGATGCGATGTACCAGTCCTTTCAAGCTGGAACATTGCACCGCAACTTTATGGGATACACAGCCTCTAAAACCCAGGTGATGATTGGACTCGGAATATCCTCAATCAGCGATAGCTGGTACAGCTTTGCGCAGAATGTGAAAACCATTGAAGAATATTATGAATGCCTGGCGCGCAATGAAATTCCGGTATTTAAAGGACATGTCTTAAATCAGGAAGATCTGATCGTTCGGCAACATATTCTAAATTTGATGTGCAGCTTTAGCACCTCATGGGAAAGTTCCGAGATGCTTTTCCCTGAAATTGATGAGGTTTTGGAACAGCTTAAGGAAATGGCACAGGATGGTTTGATTCAATTTTCAGACTCGTCAGTCACAATTCTGGAGAAAGGGAAACCATTTGTACGCAATATTTGTATGGCTTTTGATTTACGTTTAAAGCGACGGATGCCAGAGAGCCGGATTTTCTCGATGACGATTTAATCTCCCCCTAACCCCATTTTTAAGAAAAGAGGGAAAGCCTCCCTGAGCAAGACTTAAGCATTGCTTTAAGTCGAAGCGCAAGAAAGGGAGGTTTGGTGGAATTAAGTTAAAATAAGGTAGGATGGGGTTTAAAAATATTAAAAATCATCCTTTTTATAAAGATGTGCCATGCGTTCATGCTTGGTCTTAAGATATTGTTCATTAAACGGATTTAAGCCTACTGTTAGCGGGACACGATCGACTACATTAATGCCTTGTGCTTTTAAGGCTTCTATTTTTGAAGGGTTGTTGGTCACAAGACGTACCGATTTTACCTGTAAATGATCCAGCATAATGCTACACATGTCATACTGGCGTGCATCCGCCGGCAGGTTCAGCATCAGGTTGGCATCTACGGTGTCATGGCCTTGATCCTGCAGGGCGTAAGCACGAATTTTATTGGTCAGGCCAATACCACGCCCTTCCTGACGCAAATACAGAATAGCTCCGCGGCCTAATTCATTGATCAGTTTTAAAGTTGCTTGTAATTGCGGGCCACAGTCGCATTTGAGTGAAGCAAAGGCATCACCGGTTAAACATTCAGAATGTACGCGAACCACCACAGGCTCATCTGATACTTCTTCAAGTCCTTTAGACAGTGCGACATGTTCTTCGCCAGTCTCAGGGTCTTGAAATACAGTAATTTTAAATTCACCGTGAGCGGTAGGTAATCTTGACGTTGCGACAAATTCGATTGGCACAGCTGAACCCGTTAAATCCTGAAATTGTTTAAAGTATAGCGTAATGATTGAACATTGGTAGAATTGCAAAGTCGAAATTCTGCAATAGATTTTCTTTTTTGTAGAAAGCGAACGATAATAGTTGATAAATAGTAAGATTATTCAGGATAATCGTAGGCTGCAATTTTTTCACCCCGACGAGATCATTGTTTAATATTGCATCGCTAGAAGCGTAGCTGAATTGAAGCTGCTACAATTCAGCTATATGATCGGGTACTCCCCATTGACCTAGCTTTAGATTTGCCAGGCTTTAGAAGGCTTTGCCATAATATGCTGTATACAGAAATCCCAACTCAACGCCCTGTAACACCGTTGCTTGATGCGATCAATCATCCTGAGCAACTGCGTGCACTCGAGCAAAGCCAGCTAGAGCAAGTGGCGGATGAGTTACGTCAATTCATTTTGTATGCTGCCGGGCAAAGTGGCGGACATTTTGGTGCCAACCTTGGTGTGATTGAGCTCACCGTGGCTTTACACTATTGCTTTAATACGCCACATGATCGCCTGATCTGGGATGTAGGTCATCAGGCCTATCCGCATAAAGTGTTGACTGGTCGTCGTGAACAGCTCACCACTATTCGTGCCAAAGATGGTCTGGCTGCGTTTCCGGCTCGAGAAGAATCTGAATTTGATACCTTTGGTGTAGGGCATTCTTCGACGGCGATTTCTGCTGGCCTAGGTATGGCGCTTGCACGTCGTTATCAGAACAATCCGTGTGAAGTTGTGTCGATTATTGGCGATGGTGCTATGACGGCAGGTATGGCCTTTGAAGCCTTGAATGATGCCGTGGCACACGGTGCTGATCTGATGGTGGTACTGAATGACAATGACATGTCGATTTCTTGCAGCACCGGTGGTTTTGCCAAACATCTAGCTGCCATTTGGGAGCGCGGTGAATTCGTTAATGTTACCGAGCAGGGTGAGGCCTATGTACAGCCACATCCGGAATGGTTGTATAACTCGCGTTTGCACAGTGCGGCAACCGATGCTGCAGATAACTTATTCCAAGCCATTGGCTTTGACTATTTTGGCCCATACGATGGTCATGATGTCAAACAACTGGTACATGTCTTTAATGCGCTGAAAAAGCGTAAAGGTCCACGCCTGATTCATATCTATACCAAAAAAGGCAAGGGCTTTGCTCCGGCAGAATCGGATCAAATCAAGTATCACGCGATTAGCAAACTTAATGCTGTTGCTGCCAGCAATACTGCGCCGAAATATTCGGATGTATTTGGGCAATGGCTTTGCGATGAAGCGGCACAAGACTCGCGTTTACTCGCGATTACTCCCGCCATGTGCGAAGGCTCAGGCATGGTAAAATTTGCAAAAGAGTATCCGGAACGTTTCTTTGATGTCGCGATTGCCGAACAGCATGCAGTTACACTGGCTGCTGGTATGGCCTGTGAAGGATTAAAGCCGGTCGTCGCGATTTATTCGACGTTCTTGCAACGCGGTTATGACCAGTTGGTACATGACGTGGCCTTGCAGAATCTAGATGTCACTTTCGGTATTGATCGTGCGGGTCTGGTCGGTGAGGATGGTCCGACGCATGCAGGTGCATATGACTATGCCTATATGCGGACCATTCCGAATATCGTGATCATGGCGCCAAAAGACGAAAATGAATGTCGTCAAATGTTGCATACTGCGTATTTATATCCAGGTCCTGCAGCCGTACGTTATCCGCGTGGTAATGGACTGGGCATCGAGATCCAGCAAAAAATGATCGAGATTCCGATCGGTCAGGCGGAAATCGTGGCCAGCTTTAATGGGCAGTATGATGAATATATTTCTGTGCTGGCATTTGGTAGCCGGGTACAGGCTGCAGTCGACGCTGCTGAAGCCTTTGCAGTGAAACATGAGATTGGCGTGCGTGTGGTTAACATGCGTTTTGTCAAACCACTGGATACTCAAATGCTCGATGATCTCGCTTTAAGCACCAGTCTGTTTGTCACGGTGGAAGAACATGCAGTGATGGGCGGCGCCGGCAGTGCAGTGAATGAATATCTGGCAGAAGCACAGATTGTCAAACCGATGTTGAATTTGGGTCTGGATGATACATTTATGGCGCAAGCGACCCATGCACAGATGTTGCAGCAGGCGGGTCTGGATGCGCAAGGCATTGAAAAATCGATCAATCAGGCTTGGTCTAGCCTGGGGCAAAGCGTCTTGTCATAATATCTTAAAAATTTTAGACACATTTTTCCCAAAAAAGCCCTGATATTTGCTAAGATATCGGGGCTTTTATGCATTATTCTTTATCAGTGTCTTCAAATTTGTAGTGGGTGTTCAATGGAACCTATGGTTGTGATGGCTGCGCGTGCGGCTCAGTTAGTTGGTCAAGAGCTTTTAAAAGCGCATCAGAATCGTCATAAACTCGATCTACAAGTCGAAGAAAAAGGAATTGATGGTCCGGTAACGCGTGTAGATCGTTATTTGGAACAGTTGACCATCGATACCCTACGTAAAAGCTATAAAAATCACAGTTTCCTTGGTGAAGAGTTTGGCTATCAGGAAGGTAAAGGTCATGACGCCGATTGGTGTTGGGTGATCGATCCGCTAGATGGTACTTTAAACTTCATTAACGGTTTCCCGCATTTCTGTATCTCTATCGCAGTTCAGCACAAAGGCATTACTCAACACGGGGTGATTTATGACCCGGTGAAAGATGAGCTATTTTCTGCCAGTCGTGGTCGTGGTGCCATGATGAACCAGCGCCGTATTCGTGTGAATGTCAAAGACAGCCTGGAAAATACCTTTATGGCTGTTGGTCATGCGTATCGTGCCAAACGTAATGGCGAAGTTGTGTCTTATGCCAAGAATCATTTCCAGTCTTTGTTAAATGTTACTGAAGCCGGTGCGCAATATCGCCGTTCAGGTTCTGCAGCATTGGATTTGGCTTATGTGGCTGCCGGTCGTTTCGACGCTTATTTTGAACTTGGTTTGAAACCTTGGGATATCGCAGCGGGTGAATTGATCGTGAAAGAAGCAGGCGGTACTGTAGTTGATGCACGTGGTGGTAGCGACTCTATGGAAAATGGTCAAGTTTTGGCTTGTTCAATGAAAATGCTTAAGCCTTTAATGCAAGCAGTTGTTCCTGCTTGGGGTGAAGCAGCAAAATAATCGGGTTTAGATGAAGCAGATTTAATATTCTAAAAGGCATCCTTCGGGATGCCTTTTTTATATACTTATCTTCTTTTAATAGGGCAATGTCTATGTTTTTAACACTGACTAGATATCGGAAATGCCCAGTGAATTGCAGAAAATTGACTTTTTAGACCAAGAATTACACTTTTATAATTATTTAAGTATAAGAAAATTATACATAATTTATAAATCAGGAAAATTAGTTTTAAAACTTAATGACATTGTGGAATATTCTGCTATAATTTCGGCACGCACTTAATTTTCCGTTCTTTACCTGAACACTATCTTCTAATCATTGTATGCGCGTTCTGTCCATAGAGAGGACATATCCTTCGCGCCCCAATCGCTTAAGCGATTCCTTCAGGTTTGCGGCCGTAATCATATACGTGCGTTATATCCACATCGTCGTTATTCGGATCGCTGCTGAATCCTAACTTTTTCAGCTCTATTTGCTGTGCCGCTTTTTGCCGATGTCCATATTGTAATTTATTTAATGGAGCACCCACTTCAGGGTGAACACTCTCTATGAGCAAAACTTTTGCTGATTTTTCCCTCGATGAATCTCTAACCCAGGCTCTCGACGCTTTAGGCTTTACTACTCCTACTCCTGTACAAGAACAAGCGATTCCAGCTGCACTTGAAGGCAAAGACCTTCTTGTATCAAGCCAAACAGGTTCTGGTAAAACTGCTGCATTCTTACTGCCTACGTTAAATGCGTTGGCAAACCAAGATACATTAGTACCGTTTAAAGACCGTATGAAAGCGGTTACTCAACCGAATATTTTGGTGATTTCACCGACTCGTGAATTGGCACAACAGGTATGTCAAGACGCAATCGCATTTGTACGTCACATGAAAGGCGTGCGTATTGCGGCAATCATGGGCGGTATGCCTTTTGGTAAACAAATTCAACAGTTGAAAGGCGCGCAAGTTGTTGTTGCAACTCCAGGTCGTCTACTTGACTTGGTGAATCGTCGTCAAATCAAATTGGATAAAGTTGACGCGTTAATCGTCGATGAAGCTGACCGTATGCTTGACCTAGGTTTCTCTGAAGACTTGGAAGCAATTGGTGAGTTGGCTGCAAACCGCAAACAGACTCTTATGTTCTCTGCGACTTTTGCACCACGTATCATTACACTTGCTGAACGCATGATGAATGATCCAATGCGTATTTCGATCGAAACAGGTCACTCTACAAATACTGATATTACTCAGACTTTGCATTGGACTGACGGTTTTGAGCACAAGAAAAAATTACTGACTCACTGGTTAAACGAAGAAGACGTTGATCAAGCAGTTGTATTTGCGTCAACTCAAGAAGACACAGATATGTTGGCTGAAGAGCTTGCTGAAGCAGGTTTGTCAGTTGTAGCACTTCACGGTGCTATGCCACAAACTGTTCGTAACCGCCGTTTACGCAGCATCCGTGAAGGTCGTGCGAAGATTTTGGTTGCAACTGACGTTGCGGCACGTGGTCTTGACGTACCAACTATTTCACACGTGATTAACTTCGGTCTTCCAATGAAGAACGAAGATTATGTACACCGTATCGGTCGTACAGGTCGTGCGGGTCGTACTGGTAAAGCAATTACTTTGGCGACTTACCGTGAACGCGGTAAAATCCGTGCTTTGGAAGACTTCCTTGATGCGCGTCTAAACGTATCTGAAATTGAAGGTCTTGAGCCATCTCCACCTCCTGCACGCGGTAGTCGTGATGGCGGCGGTCGTGGTCGTGATGGCGGTGGTCGTGGTCGTGGCGGTTTCGGCGGTGGTCGTGGTCGTGATGGCGGTGGTCGTAGCCGTTTTGAAGGCGAAAGCAATTTCAAACGTCGTGAAGGCGGTGATGATCGTCCACGTCGTAGCTTCGATGACAAACCTCGTGGCGAACGTCCGGCATTTGGCGAAGATCGTCCACGTCGTGACTTCGGTGATCGTCCAGCTCCACGTCGTGAAGGCGGTTTCGGTGATCGTCCACAACGTTCGTTTGATGACCGTCCAAAGCGTGACTTCGGTGATCGTCCAGCTCCACGTCGTGAAGGCGGTTTCGGTGATCGTCCACAACGTTCGTTTGATGACCGTCCAAAGCGTGATTTCGGTGATCGTCCAGCTCCACGTCGTGAAGGTGGTTTTGGTGACCGTCCTCGCTCTAATGATGACAACCGTGGCAACCGTGTAGATTACAAACCAGCTCGTGAAGGCGGTTATGGTGATCGTCCAAAACGTGATTTTGGTGATCGTCCAGCTCCACGTCGTGAAGGTGGTTTCGGTGATCGTCCAGCGCGTTCATTCGGTGATGACCGTCCAAAGCGTGATTTCGGTGATCGTCCAGTACGTCGCAACTTTGATGACAAGCCACGTGGTGAACGTTCGTTCGGTAGTGAAGATCGTCCACGTCGTAAATTTAACGACTAATTCAGTCGCTAGATGAAGATAAAAAACCGGTAGAAATACCGGTTTTTTTTATGCATTGAGTTTTTTGCTTTTTAACGTAAAATGTCTACTAAATCATATTTTGTCAGGGTTGTGATAACTATTAATATGAAAAGCTTAGCTCTTCGATCTCAATTGATAGAGGTGTATATGCCATATATCGCATTGACTTTGATTTTATGTAATATTATCTATTATTCATACAGTCTTTTTAATTAATCAATGTACCTGACTCAAGCTTAAGTACATATTTTTATTATAAAAAATACGAAATAATCCATTATTGTCATTTTTCTATGATATTAAACCACCTTTTTCAACTGCTAACATTTTGAACTTCGTTCCTTTATAGTATGCATGCTGAAAAAATGCAGGAATAAACTCAGCTATGAAAAATCAAACAGCGCGAGATACTCAATCTCTGATTGAAGTCAAGAATCTGAGCTTCAAGCGGGGTGAGCGCGTGATTTATGACGACGTGAGTTTAAATATTCGTCGTGGGCAGATTACCGCCATTATGGGGCCATCCGGTACTGGTAAAACCACCTTATTGAGATTGATTGGTGGGCAGCTGGTTCCTGAGCACGGTCAGGTTTTATTGGACGGCAAAGATATTGCCACGATGTCACGTTCCGAGCTTTTTTCAGCACGTGCACGGATGGGTATGTTGTTTCAGAGCGGTGCTTTGTTTACCGATATGAGCGTGTATGAAAATGTCGCATTTCCGATTCGGGCACATACCAAATTGCCGGAACATCTAATTAAGGAAATCGTGGCATTGAAACTGGAATCGGTCGGTTTACGTGGTGCAGAACAGATGATGCCATCTGAACTATCCGGTGGTATGAACCGACGCGTGGCTTTGGCCCGTGCGATTGCGCTAGATCCTGAGCTGATCATGTACGATGAACCGTTTGCCGGACAAGATCCGATTGTGATGGGCGTGTTGGCACGCCTGATCCGTTCCCTGCGTGAAGCACTGGACTTAACCACGATTGTTGTCTCGCATGATGTTGCAGAAACTTTATCGATTGCGGACTACATCTATGTGGTGGCAGAAGGCAAAATTCAGGGCGAGGGCACACCGGCAGAGCTGAAAGCACATCCGTCTGCTTTTGTACAGCAATTCCTGACCGGTTCGGTAGAAGGTCCGGTGGATTATCAGTTTAGTCATCAAGCTTATTTAAGTGATGAGGTTCGTTCATGAATGCAATTGCCGCATTAGGTAGACGCGTTATTGAACGTGTACAGGGAATTGGGGTCGCGACCCTGATGCTGTTGCAGATTTTATTTTCCATGCCGACCTGGCTTGGAGTAAAGCTGTTTATTTATCAGATGTATCGGGTTGGGGTGTTGTCCCTGCTGATTATTGTGGTTTCTGGCCTGTTTATTGGAGCCGTGCTTGGTTTGCAGATGTTTAGCATCTTGTCGACCTTTGGTAGTGAGTCGATGCTAGGAACAGCGGTCGCGCTGACCTTGCTCCGTGAACTGGCACCTGTGGTCGCCGCTTTGCTGTTTGCAGGACGTGCCGGTTCGGCCTTGACTGCTGAAATTGGCCTGATGAAAGCCACTGAACAATTGTCCAGTATGGAAATGATCGGGGTAGATCCATTAAAGCGGGTAATTTCACCGCGTCTTTGGGCGGGAATTTTTAGTTTGCCAATGCTTTCCGTCATCTTTGCTGCAGTTGGGATTATGGGCGGTAAAATGGTCGGCGTAGATTTTCTGGGTGCCGATGAAGGCGCTTATTGGAGCGGCATGGAAAGCAGCGTGCAATTCTATAAAGATATCTTGAATGGCACCATTATTAAAAGTTTTGTATTCGCATTAATTTGTACCTGGATTGCGGTGTATCAAGGCTATGCCTGTGTCCCGACATCAGAAGGTATTGCAACTTCTACAACGCGTACAGTCGTGTATTCTTCGCTGTGCGTTTTAGGCTTTGACTTTGTGTTGACTGCGGTCATGTTCGGAGGTGTTTAATGAAATCACGTACTAGTGAGCTGGCCGTTGGTGTTTTTGTTATTTTGTTTGGTATTGCCTTATTTTTCCTGGCGATGCGTGTCAGTGGTCTGGTCGGACACAATATTTCCGACAGCTATAAAATGACAGCGACTTTTGAAAATGTAAATGGGATCAAGCCGCGTGCCAAAGTGGCATTAAGTGGTGTGAAAGTAGGGCAGGTGGATGACATTACCCTGGATCCAGTGACGCGTCTGGCGACCGTGCATATGACCCTGGATGGCTCATTGACTTCGTTTAATGCTGAACAGTTAAAGCAAGTTCAGCAGGAAGCGCTGGAAGAGTTACGTTATAGTTCGGACTATACTGCTGCTACCCCTACGCAACAAAAAGACATGGAAAAACAACTGTTAGCTAACATGAAATCCATCACCAATATTGATGAGGATGCTTATATTATGGTAGCGACCAATGGGTTATTGGGTGAAAAATACCTGAAAATTATTCCAGGTGGCGGTCTGAACTATTTGAAACGCGGTGATCAGATTGCCAATACCCAAGGCACCATGGAAATTGAAGATTTAGTGACGAAGTTCATTACTGGTGGTGCCGGTAAATCGTCGGATAGTCAAGAAACTGCCCCAGAACAGGCGACAGTTTCAGAATCGACTGATGCAGAACCTGCATTTGTTGAATAATAGATTGAGGAGATTTCAGTGAAGACTTTAGTAAAACAAACGCTTGCAGCAAGCATTCTTTCAACAATGGTTGCTGGTACAGTGTTTGCTGCACCGTCTGAAGCGCCACCTGCTTTTATTAAAAAAGTGGCAGATGGTTTGATTAAGCGCCTCAAAGCTGATAATGCAAAATTGCAGAATAATCCAGCGCTGGTGAAAGCGATTGTCCGCCAGAATCTGGATCCATACATTGATTCACAGTCTTTCACGCGTATTGTGATGGGGACTTATGCGACAAACCAGTATAGTACTGCTGCACAGCGCGCGCAGTTTGAAAAGAATTTCCGTGAAACGCTAATTGAAAATTATGGTTCTGCATTTTCCAAGTTCAGCAATCAGACCTATAGCGTGCGTCCATACAAGGCCAGCAATAGCAAAAACCCTGTTGTAACCATCGACTTTAATAATAAAGGCGAGAAAATTCCGGTAGCGTTTCAGCTGGTGGACAAAGGCTCACAATGGAAAATCCGCAACATCAACGTGTCGGGTATTGATTTAGGTTTGCAGTTCCGTAACCAGTTTGCTGCGACAGTAAAACGTAATGGCGGTAATATAGATAAAGCTATTGCTAACTTCAAACCGGATGCAGAAGCTGCAATCGACAAGAAATAATCAGATAGGTGAGCCGTGATTGTATTCAAGAATCAGGAATTGCAGGTTTCAGGCAAAATTGATTATGCCAATGCGCAGGACTATTACTTAAATGGTTTGCGTGTGGTTCAGTCACAGACCAAGTTTCCGCTTGTGGTCAACTTGGCTGGGCTTGAAAGTGGTAGTACTTTGGCTTTGGCAGTATTGGTGCGCTGGTTGCGCCAGACTCCTCAAGCGCAAGGACTACAGTTTAAAGCTGTACCTGCTAAAATGATGAATATCATTCAGGCCTGTCATTTACAGGATGATTTACAGATCATTCAGTAAATAAAAAAGCACCGAAAGGTGCTTTTTTATTATGATCAAATTTTAAGAAATAATTAAAATCAAATAGATCAAAATATGGATTGCACGTCCTCTCTCCCTGAGGGAGAGAGCTAGAGAAAGGGTTTTTTTAAATCCTCCCCTAACTCCTCCTTTGGAAAAGGAGGGGGAATTTTCTTCACTTTTTAAAGAGAAGTTGAAGAGGGAGCAAATAGATATGAATTAAATACAGGCATTCTTGCACTTCGCTTTAAATCTAAAGAGCAAGTGAGACTTAGAAAGGGAAATCTAATCAAGAAACCTCTCCCTGACCCTCGCCTGATAGGAGAGGAAAAATCCCTCCCTTTTGAAAAGGGAGGTTAGAAAGGATTCTAGATCCACTTCTTCCATCTAAAGTAAATCAATGGCCCGATTAAAAAGCCGATCAAAATAATACTGACCATAATGAAGCTCATAGTGCCTTGTGCAAAAGGCAGGACTTCGGTATTCATGCCATAAATACTGGCAATTAGCATCGGTGGCGCAAGCATACTTGGCAGGATCGAGAATCGACGAATCGTATCGTTCTGTTCCGTGTTAATGAATCCGGATGTGGTATCGAGCAGGAAGCGCACTTTCTGGAACAGGAAGGCATCATGTTCAACCAGCGAGCGCACATCTTCACTGAGTTCTCGGATATCCGCATCATAAATATGACTGCCCAAGGCGCGTGGACGAGACAGGAAAGTCAGAACACGACGTAAATCGATCAGACAGAGCTGCGCTTTACCGAGCATATCTTCCAGTTGAGCTAGCCGGGTAATCATGTCATCCAGATCCAGAATCTGCTCGCGATGGCGGTTATTCAACACTTCAGTTGAATATTTCTCTAAATCTTTATGTACATCTTCCAGAATGTCGGCCAGTTCATCCAGTTTGGCTTCGAGCAGGCCCAATAAAATCCAGGTTGGATCTTTATAATCGATTTCATAATCATTGCGGCGCGCACGGGCACGGAAGGCACGAAAGGCCACCAGCTTTTCGCCACGCAAGGTAAACAGACGGTCCTTATGCAGAATGAATGCCACGGTTTGTACCGTCGCCAACATGCTGGATTCATCTTCGTTTTCGTTCTCGACCTGATAGTTTTTATTTTTGGTTAAAAAATAGGTACTGATATGCAAAATACCGTCATCATCACGGTAAAATCGGGCACTAGAGGAAATATCTTCCAGCGATTTTAAGGTCGGTAAGTTTTGCGAATAGGCATCTAGAATCCATTGCTGCTCTTCTTGTGAAGGTGCAATCAGATCAAGCCATACTAAATCTGGATGCAGGTCGAAATCACCGTTAATCGTGATATCTTCTAAGCTACCGCGCTCTGTGGCGTAAAAGGCTTCAAGCATGCTGTCTTTTCTCCCTGGCGCAGTATGTGAATTGGAATGGGTGTATTTTAGACAAGGAATTGAATAAAAACACTGATATTAAGCAGTTATTTTTGGAAAAAACGCGCTGGAAGCGATTACGTACAATATACCGTCAATTAGAGGATGAAATGATGAATTCTATCGCAATTTTTTGTGGTTCAGCACTGGGCTCAGATCCTCTCTATGCCCAGATCGCCGAAAAGGTTGGCCAGACCTTGGCAGCAAGGCATCAGACGCTGGTCTATGGCGGTGGTCGCTCCGGTTTAATGGGGATTATTGCTGATAGTGCTTTGGCTGCTGGTGGCAAGGTGATTGGCGTAATTCCAAGACAGCTGGTCAATCGTGAACTGGCGCATCCGCATATTACCGAGCTATTTGTGGTAGATAATATGCATGAACGTAAAACCCGCATGTCGGAACTGGCACAGGGATTTATTGCCATTCCGGGTGGTGCAGGAACACTGGAAGAAATTTTTGAACAATGGACCTGGGCACAGTTGGGAATTCATAAAAAGCCTTGTGCTTTTTTAAATGTAGATGGTTTCTATGATGATTTACTCAAATTTATCCATATGACGACTGAGAAAGGTTTTACCAAAGCGCGCTTTAGCGATGCTTTAATTGTTAGTGATAATCTGGATGATATTTTGCGCCAATTTGAAAATTATCAGCCGCCCGAAGCGAAATGGGGTATGGTCGATCAGACCGATCTTGTAAAATAAGCTGTCCACAGCATGATTTGTAGAAAATAAATGAACGTGATTACGGTGGCTGCGGCCATTATTTTAAATGAAGCGCAGCAACTGCTGGTGGTTCGCAAAAAAGGGACGTCCTGCTTTATGCAGGTTGGTGGCAAGCTGGAGCCAAATGAAGCACCAGAAGCAACGATGTTGCGTGAAATTCAGGAAGAAATTGGCACACAGGCGCAGATTCAGCAATTCATTGGGCGTTTTGAAACCCAGACGGCGAATGAACCAGATCATCAACTGGTGAGTTATGTCTATTGGGTAAGTCTGGATCAAGCGCCAAAAATTGAAGCGGAAATTGCCGAAATGAAATGGGTCGATCTGGATGAAAAAGAGGTACGACTGGCACCCTTGACTACTGAAATTGTGATTCCCTGGGTGAAGTCACAGTTACTTGCCCAAGCTTGAATTTTCAGATTTGCGCGCCTGCCAGACAGGCTGCATAAATTTTTTGACAGCCCAGTTGTTCAAGTGTTTGGCTCAGTGCCCGAATCGAACTGCCAGTCGTGACGACATCATCAATAATCAGCACCCGACGATACCGTAGCTTGGGAATGGTGTTGATCTGGAATTGTGACTGGATGTCTTCAATCCGCTCCAGCCGGCTTAGACCTTTCTGTGAATGTTGTTTTAGTCGGGTAATCGGTTGCCAGATGGGTAGATTCAGCTGTTTCGCCACATGTTTGGCCAGCACCAGAGATTGATTATAACCGCGCTCAGCCAGACGTTCAGTCGAGATCGGCATCGGTACTATCGCACTGACTTTAGGCAGGTCTAAACTTAACAGCGCACCTGCCAATAAATTTTGCAAATGCAGTTTCTGTTCATATTTAAACAGTTGAATCAAACGATCCATCGGGTAGGCATAGTCGCAGGCAATCTGGAACTGCATTTCCTGCCGTTGAATAGTTTGATGTGCCCACGGCAATTGTTGCCAGCAGTCTTCACAGACTGAATGAATAGCCTGATTATCAGTCAGACAGAGCTGGCAGGGCTGTAAGCGGGTGAGCCAGGATTTTCCATGTTCCAGTAATTTAAACATAGGCATAGCGCGGTGCTTCCGGTAACCAGCGTTGCAATAATGCTTCAGCCTGATCAGGATAATCCTTGAGCATCTGCTGAGCCACATAATGTGCCTGATTGAGCAGGTGATCATCACGTTCCAGTTTGGCCACACGGAAATTCATGTCCCCGGTCTGTTTGGTGCCGAGTAGCTCACCCGGACCACGTAATTCCAGATCTTTTTCGGCAATCATAAAACCATCATTGGTTTCACGCATAATCCTTAAACGTTCCTGACCATTTTGCGAAAGTGGGTGTTTATAGAGCAGGGCACAGAAACTGGCTTTGGCACCACGACCGACCCGGCCCCGTAACTGATGTAGTTGAGACAGGCCCAGACGCTCGGCATTTTCAATCACCATGATGGAAGCATTCGGCACATCGACTCCGACTTCGATTACAGTGGTGGCTATCAGGAGCTGTAGTTCATTATTCTTAAATTGCTGCATCACCGCCTGTTTTTCATCGGCTTTCATCTTGCCATGTACCAGTCCGATATTCAGCGCAGGAAAGCGCTCACGAATTTCAGCAAAGGTGGCTTCTGCGGCCTGAGCATCTAGGGTTTCGGATTGTTCTACCAGGGTGCAGACCCAGTAGGCCTGTTTGCCTTCGGCACAGTTGCTGGCAATGCGTTGTAAGACTTCTTCGCGCCGGTCTAATGGAATGGTCACGGTTTGAATCGGGGTACGACCTGGTGGCAGCTCGTCAATCACTGAGGTATCCAGATCGCCATAGGCCGACATGGCCAGGGTGCGTGGAATCGGAGTGGCGGTCATCACCAGTTGATGCGGTGACATACCATCCAGACCTTTATTTCTGAGTGCAAGACGCTGATCCACACCAAAGCGGTGCTGTTCATCAATAATCACCAGACCCAGTTTGGCAAACTCGACATTTTCCTGAAACAGGGCATGGGTACCGATCACCAGATGGGCACTCCCGTCCCGAATCACCTGTTCCGCTGCGCCACGGGCTTTACCTTTCTGCTTGCCGGAAAGCCAGGCCACATTTAAGCCTAAAGGTTCAAACCAGCGTTTAAAGTTGAGATAATGCTGCTCGGCCAGAATTTCGGTGGGTGCCATCAATGCAACTTGCCAGCCTTCCTCTAACGCATGGCAGGCTGCGACACCAGCCACCAGTGTTTTACCGGCGCCGACATCGCCTTGCACCAGACGCAACATCGGCTTATTGGTTCTTAGATCCTGTGCAATTTCTCTGGATACACGTCTTTGCGCACCGGTCATTTCAAAAGCCAGACTGGCCAGTAACTGTTTGGCATAGGTCTGACTTGGCGCAAATGAAGGTGCTTCGACCTGCTGAATAAAGGCCCGACGTGTCAATAGGCTGATCTGATGCGCCACCAGCTCTTCAAAGATCAGACGCTGCTGTGCAGGATGTGAGCCTTGTGCCAGCTGCAGCATATTGGCATTGACTGGCGGGTGATGGATATATTCCAGTGCCTGTTTCAGCGCATAGCCATTGCTAAATTTTGCTGGCAGCAGTTCAGGCAGATGGTCGCTATACTGAGCCAAGGCCTGCTGAATATAATCCCGTATTTTTGGCTGGGTCAGACCTTCAGTCGCAGGGTAAATCGCGGTGAGCTGGGTTTGAGGTAAAAGCGTGTCCTCAGTAATGACTTGCAGCTCGGGATGATACATTTCCAAACCGCGAGCACCGACCCGGACTTCACCAAAAAATCTTAAACGGTTACCAAGTTTGCAGCGGTCGGTAATGCCTTTATAGATATGATAAAAACGTAAAGTGACTTTACCAAAATCATCATCCAGCAATACTGCCATAGACTTGCGCTTACCTGGCGGGAAATCTATGCCTTTAACGATGCCTTCCAGCAGATAGCTGCGTCCCACGCTCAATTGATTCATGGGAATGATCGTGCTACGGTCTTCATAGTCACGTGGTAGATGAAAAAGCAAATCATCAGTATTGAAGATATTTAGTTTTTCGAGTAATGCAGCGGCGGCATTGCCAACGCCTTGTAACTGATGGACTGCAGCCATGTCCCCTCAACCAGATTTGTGATTCGGTGCTCAATGCATATTTTATTTATCGGTTATGGTAAAACATCCCGACGTGTGGCTAAACAACTATTTGAGCAAGGTCATCAAATTAGCACAATTAGCCAGAGTCCCAAAACAGATTCATTCGCAACTCATCTGATTCAGGATGTGCATAAACTGGATTTAACTGCAGTTACACCAATTGACTGGGTCTATGTATTACTTAGTCCAAAACAAAGTACGGTTGAAGGCTATCAGAAAACTTATCTGGATTCGGTTCAACCTGTTGTGGCTGCCTTGAAACAGCATCCGGTGAAACGGATTGTAGTGGTTTCATCGACAAGAGTGTATGGGCAAAATTCCGGTGGAATCGTAGATGACGAAACTGAAATTCACCCGAATGATGCTCAGGGCAAAATCTTGCAGCAAATGGAAAAAGCTTATTTCGCTGCTTATCCTGAGCAATGTACGGTGATTCGTCCAAGTGGGATTTATGGAGCATCGGTAGAACGCTTACAAAAAATGGCCGCCTCGATGTTGAGTTATCCGAATCTGCACTGGTCCAACCGGATTCATATTGAAGATTTATCACGTTTCTTGTCACAGATGATTCACGTGGAACATCCGGAATCTTCTTATATTGTGACCGATAACCAGCCAAAATTAATGCATGAAATATTGCAATGGTTCCAACAGCAGATGGGGCTTCCTTTGCTTAAGGTGGAAAGTGAGCAGGTGACAGGGAAGAAACTTTATGCGACTCGAATGCAGAAAATGGGATTTGAGTTAGAGCATCCAGATTGTTATGAGGATTATTTGGAGTGGATGAGGAAAAATAATCCCTAGCCCCTTCTTTTAAAAGAGGAATATTCCTCCCTTTCTCAAAGGGATGTTAGGAGGGATTAAATTCCCTCTCCTTTTAGGCATAGGTATCTACACATCTTTAGGTACTTAATGCAATTGTTGCGATTTCATTCAGTTCATCTATTGAATATTCCGAGAGCAGTTGAAGAGTGTTCAGTAAAATCGAAAGTCCTGCC
>NZ_JBAPXX010000080.1:0-69834 GCF_049284435.1 Acinetobacter sp.
ACTCAAATTCACACCAATGATTTACAGGGGAATTAATTAACTTTTCGGCCATAAGGGAGATACAAAAACCAAGGAATGAGAAATTATACCTAATCGGTGGCTAAACTTGCTGAATAATATCTAAAGACAATCCAGCGAGTACGGATAAAGCAAATGATTAGGCTATAGCAGATTCGGTGGGAAACGCGCAATGACTTTAATTTCAAAATCAAAACCAGCCAGCCAGGTCACACCAACAGCCGTCCAGTTTGGGTAAGGCTTTTGATTAAACACTTGCTGCTTAACTTTCATGATACTTTCAAACTGTACTTCTGGGTCAGTGTGAAAAGTGGTGACATCGACAATATCATCGAAGCTACAACCAGCTGCTGCCAATGTCGCAGCTAAATTTTCAAAAGCCCGTTCTACCTGTTTCTCAAAATCTGGTTCAGGAGAGCCATCTTCACGGCTACCAACCTGACCAGAGACAAAAAGTAAGTCTTCCGATTTGATTGCAGCAGAATAACCATGCTGTTCATACAGGGCATGGCGGTCTTGGGGAAATATCGCAGTTCTAGTCATGTCTATTCTCATTCAATATCTAATTTATAAGTGAGTGAAAGCAGTCTAACTTTCACATACGTATCGTATGTCAATTAAAATTTTTGCAATGCTGAGGTAAAGTAATCGATGTCTGTTCGTGAACAAAAAATGGCGGAAACCCGCAAAAAGCTGATTGAAGTTGCACGGCGTACATTTGCTGAATATGGCTATGCAGATACCTCAATGGATAAGCTCACCGCAGAAGCGGGGCTGACCCGTGGTGCGCTGTATCATCATTTTGGTGATAAAAAGGGCTTATTTGCTGCAGTGGTCGATCAGATTGATTCAGAGATGGCTTCATCTGCCCAGCAACATCTGGAACAGCCTGATGATCTTTGGGAAGGATTGATGCTTGAAGGACGCACTTATATCGAACATGCATTAAATGCTGAGTTTCAACGGATTGTGTTGCGTGATGGTCCGGCTGTGCTGGGTGATCCTGCACATTGGCCAAGCCAGAACAGATGTTTGCAGTCCACGCGTGAATGTGTTGAACAATTATTGGTAGCAGACCGAATTAAAGCAGTTGATCCGGCAGCTGCTGCGGTATTTTTAAATGGTGCTGCAATGAATGCAGCACTCTGGGTGGCTTCTAGCGAACATCCTGAGCAGGTACTCCCTGAAGCCTTACATACATTTAATTTATTTGCATCGGGGTTTTTAAAAAAAAGCACAGAGCTAATCCGTGTGTAGGAAGCGGATAAAGGTAAAAAACCCCTCAATCGAGGGGCTTTAAATTAAATAGCTTTAAATTTTAAAGATATTCAACTTTTACAATTTCGTATTCAACTTCACCGTTTGGTGTATTGATTTTGACATCGTCGCCTTCGTTTTTACCCAAAAGACCACGTGCAATCGGAGAGTTCACAGAGATCTTGTTAATCTTAAAGTCTGCTTCGTCATCGCCTACAATTTTATAGGTTTTCTGCTCTTCAGTATCTAGGTTTTCAATCGTGACAGTCACACCAAAAACTACACGACCATTCTGTTCAAGTTCTTTTACATCGATCACCTGAGCTGCACCCAGTTTGCCTTCGATGTCCTGAATACGACCTTCACAGAAGCCTTGCTGTTCACGTGCTGCATGGTATTCTGCATTTTCTTTTAAGTCACCATGTTCACGCGCTTCTGCAATTGAAGCTGTAATACGTGGACGATCAACTGTTTTCAGTTGGTGTAATTCTTTCTCTAAGGCAATTTTGCCTTCAGGTGTCATAGGATAACGTTGCATGTTGTCCCTCAAAAGTCAGTTGAAAGATATAAAATCTATAAATAAAAAAAAGCCCGCCACCAAGAAGGTAGCGGGACTTCTTGGAAGCGAATTAACCTTTAGTTAGGTCTTGCAAACGATATACATCCATTGGCAATTTAATTGCTAAAGCTTGGCATACTGCATCCGCACCATTCAATGTAGTTGTGTTATACACTTTACCTTGAAGTGCTGAACGACGGATCGAGAATGAGTCTTCTTGTGCCTTTTTGCCTTCAGTCGTATTAATCACAAGGTGGATTTCGCCGTTTTTAATGCGATCCACAATGTTAGGACGACCTTCAGTCACTTTATTGACACGTTCACATTCAAGACCAGCATCGCTAATCACTTTAAATGTACCATCAGTTGCAAGAATCTTGAAGCCTAGGTCAATCAATTGTTTTGCGATACCAGCCGCACGTGGTTTATCTGAGTCACGTACAGAGATAAATGCGTGTTTCACTTCGCCTTCAGTTGGAAGACCTGGTAAACGCTCGTTTGCACCTAAAACAGCTTTATAGAACGCTTCACCAAATGTTTTACCAACGCCCATCACTTCGCCAGTCGATTTCATCTCAGGGCCAAGGATCGGGTCAACACCAGGGAATTTGTTGAATGGGAACACGGCTTCTTTGACAGAGAAGTGTTCAGGAATAATCTCAGTTGTGAAGCCTTGCGACTCAAGAGATTGACCAGCCATACAACGTGCAGCAACTTTCGCTAAAGATTCGCCGATACACTTAGAAACGAATGGCACGGTACGAGACGCACGTGGGTTCACTTCCAGGATGTAAACGTCTTCACCTTTAACCGCAAACTGAACGTTCATCAAACCGATTACGCCAAGCTCTTTTGCCATAGCCACGGTTTGACGACGCATTTCGTCCTGGATCTCTTTAGATAGAGAGTAAGGAGGAATTGAACATGCCGAGTCACCTGAGTGAATACCCGCTTGTTCGATGTGCTGCATGATCCCGCCAATCACCACGTCTTTACCGTCAGATACGCAGTCTACGTCAACTTCGATCGCGTCATCCAGGAAGCGGTCAAGAAGGACAGGCGCTTCGTTTGATGCTTGAACCGCATCACGTAAGTAGCGTTTAAGTTCTTCGTCGTTGTATACGATTTCCATCGCACGACCACCAAGCACGTAAGAAGGACGTACCACAAGTGGGTAGCCAACTTTAGACGCTTCAGCCATACCTTCTTCAGCAGATTTTACAATGCTGTTGTTTGGTTGGCGAAGTTGCAGACGTTGAATCATTTGCTGGAAACGTTCACGGTCTTCTGCACGGTCAATTGCGTCAGGTGATGTACCGATAATTGGTGCACCCGCTTCTTCTAAAGCACGCGCCAATTTAAGTGGAGTTTGACCACCGTACTGTACGATAATGCCTTTAGGCTTCTCGATACGTACGATTTCAAGCACGTCTTCAAGCGTGATCGGTTCGAAGTACAAACGATCTGAAGTGTCGTAATCCGTTGAAACTGTTTCAGGATTACAGTTGACCATGATGGTTTCATACCCGTCTTCACGCATTGCAAGGGCAGCGTGTACACAGCAGTAATCGAATTCGATACCTTGACCAATACGGTTAGGGCCACCGCCGATCACCATGATCTTGTCTTTCGCAGACGGATTTGCTTCACATTCTTCATCGTAAGTTGAATACATGTAGGCTGTATCAGATTCGAATTCTGCAGCACATGTATCGACACGTTTGTAAACTGGAGTTACGCCCAGGTTCCAACGGTGTTTACGGAATTGTTTTTGTGAAATGCCCATCAAGTCCGCAATGCGAAGATCTGATAAACCTTTACGTTTGAATGCACGGATGTTGTCCGCGTTCAAATCACCAAAACCTAAAGTTTTGATTTGGTTTTCAGTTTTGATGATGTCTTCGATTTGAATCAAGAACCAGCGGTCAATGTTGGTTGCAGCGAATACTTCGTCTAAAGTAAAGCCGTGACGGAATGCATCGCCCACGTACCAAATACGCTCTGGACCTGGCACTTTAAGTTCTTGCAAGATTTTGTCGCGCGCGCCTTCAGCACCCACTTCAATTTTTTCGTCAAAACCAGAAGCGCCCACTTCAAGACCACGAAGGGCTTTTTGTACAGATTCCTGGAAGTTACGACCAATCGCCATTACTTCACCGACAGATTTCATCTGAGTGGTTAAAGTCGCATCCGCTTGTGGGAATTTCTCGAAGTTAAAACGAGGAATCTTGGTAACAACGTAGTCGATTGCAGGTTCGAACGATGCAGGAGTTGTACCGCCAGTGATGTCGTTTTTCAACTCATCAAGGGTGTAACCCACTGCCAGTTTCGCCGCAATTTTCGCAATCGGGAAACCAGTTGCTTTAGAAGCAAGTGCAGATGAACGTGATACACGTGGGTTCATCTCGATCACCACCATACGGCCAGTATTTGGACAAATACCGAACTGTACGTTAGAACCACCTGTTTCTACGCCAATTTCACGGAGAACCGCTAAAGAAGCGTTACGTAGTAACTGGAATTCCTTATCCGTCAATGTTTGCGCAGGGGCAACAGTGATTGAGTCACCAGTATGTACGCCCATTGGGTCAAAGTTTTCAATCGTACATACAATGATACAGTTGTCGTTTTTGTCACGAACAACTTCCATCTCATATTCTTTCCAGCCAATTAAAGATTCATCGATCAATAATTGTTTGGTTGGAGAAAGATCGAAACCGCGTTCACAAATTTCGATGAATTCTTCTTTGTTGTAAGCGATACCGCCACCAGAACCACCCATGGTGAATGATGGACGGATAATCACAGGGAAGCCGAAACGTGCTTGAATTTCTAACGCTTGTTCCATTGACTCAGCAATGTCAGCTTTTGGACATTCAAGACCAATTTTACGCATTGCCTGGTCGAACAGTTTGCGGTCTTCAGCTTTTTCAATCGCTTCTTTAGTCGCACCGATCAATTCAACATTGTATTTTGCTAAAATGCCGTGCTCATCGAGGGCAAGGGCGCAGTTCAATGCAGTTTGACCACCCATAGTCGGAAGAACAGCGTCTGGGCGTTCTTTCTCAATAATCGCTGCAACAGTTTGCCAAGTAATTGGCTCAATGTAAGTTGCATCCGCCATGGTTGGGTCGGTCATGATGGTCGCTGGGTTTGAGTTGACCAAAATAACGCGGTAGCCTTCTTCACGAAGGGCTTTACATGCTTGAGCACCTGAGTAGTCAAACTCACATGCTTGACCGATGACAATCGGACCAGCACCAATAATCAAGATGCTTTTAATATCAGTACGTTTAGCCATGATGCTTCCTTAATTACTTCTTAGATGCTTCGATAAGTTCGATGAAATGATCGAACAATGGTGCGCAGTCATGTGGACCTGGGCTGGCTTCAGGGTGACCCTGGAAGCTGAACGCAGGTTTGTCTGTACGATGAATACCTTGGTTGGTGCCATCAAACAGTGAGCGATGCGTTACACGCAACACATCAGGCAGATTGCTTTCATCGACTGCGAAGCCATGGTTTTGAGAAGTAATCATCACTGTGCCATTATCTAGATTTTGTACAGGATGGTTAGCACCGTGGTGGCCGTGAGGCATTTTTAAGGTTTTAGCACCACTTGCAAGCGCAAGGATCTGGTGACCCAGGCAGATACCAAATACTGGAATTTCAGTGGTTTCTACAATTGTTTTTACAGCTTCAATTGCGTAGTCACATGCAGCCGGATCGCCAGGGCCGTTCGAAAGGAACACGCCATCTGGATTCAGTGCAAGTACGTCAGCAGCAGGAGTTTGCGCCGGCACAACAGTCAGTTTACAACCGCGGTCTGCGAGCATACGTAAGATGTTGGTTTTGACACCGTAATCGTATGCAACAACATGGAATTTAGCTTCTGGCTGAGAGAAACCCTTGCCTAATGTCCAAGAGCCTTCAGTCCATTCAAAACCTTCAGGGTCGCAACATTCTTTTGCCAGGTCTAAACCGTTTAAACCACTAAATGCACGTGCTTTTTCAAGCGCTTCAGCTTCAGTGATATTTTCGCCAGCAAGGATACAGCCATTTTGCGCACCTTTGTCACGTAGGATACGTGTCAGTTTACGCGTGTCGATATCCGCAATTGCCACAACATTGTGTTGTACCAAATATTCAGCTAATGATTGGGTTGAACGGAAGTTACTGTGCAGTAAAGGCAGGTCACGAATGATCAATCCGTTAGCCCAAACCTTATGAATACGACCTGATTCAGCGTCTTCTTCATTGCAGCCTGTGTTACCGATATGTGGGTAAGTCAGTGTCACAAGTTGCTGTGCATAACTCGGGTCAGTCAAAATTTCTTGATAGCCAGTCATGGCAGTGTTGAAAACGACTTCACCAGTCGTACTACCCGATGCGCCAATCGAAGTACCTTTAAAGATAGTTCCGTCGGCAAGGGCTAAAATTGCTGGGGTGCTCAAACCAAAGCTCCTGAAATTTAGGCTGTAAAAAAGCGAGAAGACGAAAAAAAAGGAAGGCTATTTTTTAAACCTACCCTCCTATGTCTGCTCGCTTGAACTTAACACGGCATTATACGCAGAATGCCCCCTAAAGTCCAACGGCTTTGCAGCGAAAGTATGAGATAAATGGCTTGCTTTTTGTATGGAAGTCTGTTTTGTAAGCAATGTGAAAAAATGTAAGCAATTAATAATTGTCAGACAAATCAAATCTTAATTTTTATCATATCTGCTAATATAGCTTAGTCGATATAACAATAGGAACAAGACAAATGGCTACAGCACCTAAATCTACTACATCTAAAAAAATCACTCCGAGCGTGGTGACTGAAACTGCCGAGAAGCTTGAAAAAGTAGCAGTCGAGGCTAAAGATCAGGCAATTGAAACCATCGAGGAAAGTAAGGAAAAGCTTGAAGTTGAAGCCAAGCAGTTAAGCGATACTGTGCAGGAACAATTGCGTCAATTTAAGCAGGAGGTGTTACAGCGTATTGATACTTTGAAAGAGCAGATTTTCGGTTCACAGAAAGAATTAACCGAATTGAAAAGCTTTATCAAGACAGAATTCAACGCGGTCATCGAAGACTTATCTAATCTGGGTAAAGAACTGAAAGAAGATGTCAGTCAGATTTCGACTAAACATAAGGAACATCTGACCGATACTTTTAAACGTTCTAAAGACAGTACTATTGAAGTACTGAAAAAAGTCAAACCCGTGGTGAAAACGGAGAGCTCAGACAAAAGTCCTGAGCTGAAAAGTTAGGCTGCGCTGAAAGGCCGCTATTTAAAAAGGAGAACAATCAAATGTTCTCCTTTGTCTTTATGCAGCAAAACGGACTCACAATAACAATTAAAGGGGGTCACGATGCAACAGCATTTCGTAGGTGTACTTATTTTACTGATATTGATCATGCTACTGAATCTGGAAAGCGGATTGGGGCGCATACTTTATCTGGGTCTAATCGTATTATGTCTGGGAGTACTGGGACTGGTGTTTGGAACCATTCTTCTGATGATCATTACTTTTGCTTTTATTCTTTATGCTGCTGTTAAATCTATTCAGGAACAGCATCATCTGCATCATTAAAATATGAACGTTGAAAACGATAAAAATCTAAAATAATTATACAGAGGATCAATCATTGTTTAGCGATAAACAAAAACGTGAGACTTTAAGTCTCACGTTTTATTCGCCTGTTACACTTTAAATAGCTGATGCACAGCGTCAATCTATTTAAAACACATGCAACCAGTCACGTTTATTATGAAAATCTGCCTGAGGACTACTATGCTGCATGGCATAGTGTTGATCACCTTGTGAGGTTTTTAAAACAGCAGATAAACCCAGGAACAAGTTTTCCCATTTCAGTTTATGTGTTGCCATAAAATCAGTCAGATCCACACTGACATTAAGACCATAATGCGTACGTTTGAGCTGATTCAGCTCAATATCATCCGCAGCTTGCGGTGGCATATCTTCAGGATAACGGTATTCTTCAAATTGATAAGCCTGCCAGGCCTGAGAAGGGGAAAGATTAATCTCACGATAAAAATCTTCGCCCTGAACCCCAATAAAAATTTCAAAGCAGGTCTGTTCCCATAGGAAATCCTGACGGGGATGTGCCGTCACCATGTTGGGCCACAAGATGTACTGATTGGGATCACGGATCCAGAAGCCCACATTTAAATTGCATGGGCCTTGCTGTTCGATGGCGGCAACCAGAGAGATGGCCTGAAAACGGCGATCAAATGCGCTAAGTTCGTAACTTGCCATAAGTCCTGTACTTAGTTAGACAAATGAGCGAAACGGACAAGGTTGGACAATTTTTGGTTTTGTTTCGCAGCTTTCTTGTAAAGCAGCGCAATTTTACCAATAGTTTGTACCACTTCAGCACCAGTCGCTTCTGAAATTTCAACAATCAGCGCTGCACGCGCTTCGCGATCTTCAGCTACGATTTTCACTTTAATCAGTTCGTGATCGTTTAAAGCACGCGCCAATTCTTCGATGACATTTTCAGTCAGGCCTTTATCACCTAGCATAACGACCGGGTTTAAAGCATGTCCGATTTGACGTAAACGCTTACGTTCCTGAATAGATAAAGACGCCATGAGAGATAACCTGAATTTTAAAACGGCTTAGTATAGCAAAAGCAAAAAACAAACGCTTTAAATTCTCAGGAAATAATCATTTCCAATATCTCCTCATAACGAGCAAAACTCCTCGATTTAGATACACATGTATACTGCAAAATATGTCTTTTTCACGTACAATTAATAATTAGACGTTTTTTTATTTAGAGAGTTATGGCTACACGCATTACCAACCAAAAGTTATCTAAAAGTAGTCGTGATTGGATGAGAGAGCATTTAGACGATCCTTATGTGAAAAAGGCACAAAAGGACGGCTATCGTGCGCGTGCAGCATATAAGCTCTTAGAGATGCAAGAAAAGTACAAAATCATCAAACCTGGCATGACCGTGGTCGACTTGGGTGCAGCCCCCGGCAGTTGGTCACAAATCGCAGGTAAGTTGGTCGGCGACAAAGGTTTATTGATTGCATCTGACATTTTGCCAATGGATGCATTACCTGATGTGACTTTCTTGCAAGGCGACTTTCGCGAAGAAGAAGTCTTCCAGCAATTGTTAGAAATTTTAGATGGTCGTACTGTAGACGTTGTAATTTCAGATATGGCCCCCAATACATCAGGTAATAAGGCTGTAGATCAACCGCGTCAAATTTACTTGTGTGAACTTGCACTGGATTTTGCCAATAAGGTGCTAGGCCCTAAAGGTCAATTTGTGGTAAAAGTTTTCCAAGGCTCAGGTTTTGACGAATTCCGTAAGCAAGTGGTTGATAGTTTTGATGTTCTGAAAACATCTAAACCTTTGGCATCACGTGCTCGTTCCAAGGAAGTTTTCCTGATCGGGCAGGGACGTAAGAAGGCTTTAAAATAAGTCTACTTGCCAAGTCGTTAAAAATTGTGCATTTTGTACGTTTTCAGATAATTGTAAGTTGATTTGCAGCTTAAGTATTAAGGTCACCCTGAACAGGGCATGATCAAATTAGATTGGAATGGGAATAAAGCTTTGAGCGATCTTTTTAAGAATGCCGTATTGTGGCTCGTGATACTGGGTGTGCTGGTGTTAATCTTCAGCAACGTCAGTGACCGCAATCAACCGACTACAATGAACTACTCAGAGTTTGTTGCCGCGGTCAATGCTGGCCAAATTAAACAAGTTGTGATTGACGGCGAAAGAATCCGTGGCGAAAAATCAAACGGTTCAGAGTTTGAAAGTATCCGTCCGGCAGTTCAGGATCCTGAACTGATGCCAAGCCTGATTAAAAATAATGTTGTGGTCGAAGGTGAAGCACCACAACGTCAAGGCTTGCTCATGCAGTTGCTTATTGCAAGTTTCCCTGTACTTTTAATCATTTTGTTATTCATGTTCTTTATGCGCAACATGGGTGGCGGTGCAGGTGGTAAAAACGGCCCAATGAGTTTTGGTAAGTCTAAAGCCAAAATGCTGTCTGAAGACCAGATTAAAGTCACTTTCACCGATGTTGCCGGTTGTGACGAAGCCAAGCAAGAAGTCGTTGAAATCGTAGATTTCCTTAAAGATCCAACCAAATTTAAACGTCTGGGTGCAAGTATTCCACGCGGTGTGTTAATGGTGGGTCCTCCAGGTACAGGTAAGACCTTACTTGCTAAAGCCATTGCCGGTGAAGCGAAAGTTCCATTCTTTAGTATTTCAGGTTCTGACTTCGTTGAAATGTTTGTCGGTGTCGGTGCATCCCGTGTGCGTGACATGTTCGAACAGGCGAAACGTCATGCACCATGTATCATCTTTATTGATGAGATTGATGCAGTGGGTCGTCACCGTGGTTCAGGTACTGGTGGTGGTCACGATGAACGTGAGCAGACACTGAACCAGATGCTGGTCGAAATGGACGGCTTTGAAGGCAATGAAGGCATTATCGTGATTGCTGCAACCAACCGTGCAGATGTACTGGATAAAGCACTTCTTCGTCCAGGCCGTTTTGACCGTCAAGTTGTGGTTGGCTTGCCAGACATCAAGGGTCGTGAACAAATCCTGAATGTGCATTTGAAAAAATTGCCTTCAGTGACAGGTGTGGATGTTAAGGTTCTTGCACGTGGTACACCGGGCTTCTCGGGTGCGCAATTGGCAAACTTGGTAAATGAAGCTGCTTTATTTGCCGCACGCCGTAACAAAAATACCGTCGATATGCATGACTTTGAAGATGCAAAAGACAAGCTGTATATGGGTCCTGAGCGTAAATCGATGGTACTGCGTGATGAAGAGCGTCGTGCGACGGCTTATCATGAAGCAGGTCATGCGATTGTTGCTGAAAGCTTGCCAGGTACAGATCCTGTGCATAAGGTGACAATCATGCCACGTGGTTGGGCTTTAGGTGTTACTTGGCAGCTGCCTGAATTTGACCAGACTAGCCATTACAAAGACAAAATGTTGAATGAACTTTCGATTTTGTTTGGTGGCCGTATTGCTGAAGAAGTCTTCATTAACCAGATGTCGACTGGCGCTTCAAATGACTTCGAGCGTGCAACTAAAATGGCACGTGCGATGGTGACCAAATATGGTATGTCTGACAAACTCGGTGTTATGGTCTATGAAGAAGATGCACAGCAATCTTTCATGGGCAGTATTGGTAGTCGCAGTATTTCGGAAACCACACAACTAGAAGTTGATCGTGAAATTCGTCGAATTCTGGATGAGCAATATAAAATCGCACGCGATATCTTGGAAAGCAAAAAAGATATTGCCCATGCGATGGTGAAAGCCTTGATGGAATGGGAAACCATTGATCGTGATCAAATTCGTGACATCATGGAAGGTCGTGAGCCTCAGCCACCAAAAGTCTATGTTGCAGATAATCCTGTGATTGATGTAACCCCAGATGATGGTCCGTTGACTCCTCCGCCATTGCCAGCGAACTAAGCTCAATAAAAAAACCACCTTCGGGTGGTTTTTTTATGCTTGTCATTTTTGTCATATCTTTTTGAGTGTTATATTGAGCTATTAAAAATGAATAAGAAAAACAAAAATGAATATGCTTGTTCTGGAATCCAGTGTTTACCAGCTTCGTCTTGAACCGTTGAGCTGGGAACATTTTTCTGATTTAGCCATCGCATGCGCTGAAGAAAATTTAGGTGAGGTTTTATATAACTCGGTGCCTTATCTGCATAACTTAAAAAAATATTTTTCTCAAGCCTTTGAACAGCAAGCTCAAGGTGAAAGGATGGCTTTTGCCGTCATCGATTTAAACTCCAGCCAAGCAATTGGTACAAGCAGTTATTATGATATTAAAGCGGAAATTCCACGTTTTGAAATTGGTTATACTTGGTATGCCAAGCGCTATCACAGAACCTATGTAAATCGCGTCTGTAAATATCTTTTGTTAAGAGATGCTTTTGAAAGTTTAAATGCTCAGGTCGTCGGCTTTCGGACTGATCACTTGAATCTTTCCAGCCAGAAAGCGATTGAGGCATTAGGTGCCAAACAGGATGGCATTATCAGGTGTCATATGCTGCGTAAAGATGGACATACTATTCGAGATAGCTACATCTATAGTATTTTAGAAAGTGAATGGGCAGATGTGAAAGCATTATTACAATCTAAACTGATGCAATATTCCCGAAACAATTACTTCGAAACCTAGGTCCTAGTCTTATTCAGCTTTGCTTTATTCGGCGATCCATAAGACAATATTGGGGTTATTGTGAATGAGTATTGAATCATGCAGCTGATGCCTTTGTTACCACATGTATGGACATTTGGTGATTTAAAATTGGACTTATCCCAGCCGCATGTAATGGGGATTCTCAATGTCACCCCAGACTCTTTTAGTGATGGTGGTCGGCATAATCAAAAAGAAGATGCAGTCGCACGTGCGCTTGAAATGATTGCTGAAGGCGCGACCGTAATTGATATTGGCGGTGAATCGACCCGTCCAGGTGCAGCAGCAGTAGAAGTGGAAGAAGAAATTCGCCGGGTAGTGCCTGTCGTTGAAGCTTTATCCAAACATAATGTCATTCTCTCGATTGATACTTCGCAGCCGGAAGTGATTCGTGCTGCGGTAGAGGCGGGAGCACATATCTGGAATGATGTTCGTGCATTAACAAAGCCAAATGCTTTAAAGACCGCAGCAGAGCTTAATATTCCGGTCATCATCATGCATATGCGCGGTGAACCGACCACCATGAACAATCTGGATCAATATGAAGATGTCACTGCTGATGTGATTCGCGAGTTATCTCAACGTGTTCAGGATGCCTTGGATGTGGGGGTGAAAGCAGAAAATATCATGATTGATCCAGGTTTTGGTTTCGCGAAAAATGCACAGCAAAATCTGAAGTTGCTTAACGAATTTTATAAACTCACTGAAATGGGGTATCCGATTTTGTCTGCCTTATCACGTAAACGTTTTATCGGAGCAGTTCTAAATGGGGCAGAACCGCAAGAGCGTGCAGTGGGTTCGGCAACAGCGCATTTATTGAGTATTCAGCAGGGCGCATGTATGGTGCGAGCGCACGATGTTAAAGCCACAGCCGATGCGATTAAAGTCTGGCAGGCTATGCAAACGGCTTAGAACTTCGGGGTTGAAAATTAGCATCTTGGCAATGTTGTTTGGCTTTTGAGCAACAATATGCTATATAGGCACGCTTAGATTAGATAGTCATCCTTTAGAGTGCCTGTAATGTTTGCAGATTTACTTCTCCCCATGTTCGATGATGAGTATTATCCCGATATTCTGGTTGCTGAAATCAAGCAGCACATCGAACGTTTTGCCCAAAAAGTTGCTAAATCAGGTTTGTCAGATCAAGAAATTTATCAGCTTGCCAATCTGACTGTGGCTGATGTCAATGTCATGAAACCTCAGTTTGAAGATCTGGATTCATCGCTGGATGATACTGCCGCGGATTATATTGCCGAAGCCATGATGATGGTGGTGCAAGAGCACGGCATGTTCGAAATTGAAATGGAAGAGCTGATTACCAACCGTGAATGGTGATTTATGAAAACCCTGCAGCCGCAGGGTTTTTTATTGTCTGTTGAAATAATCTTTATAGCTATTAAAGCGAATCGAGCCTAATAATAGTTGCTCTTCATTCATGCATTGCTGATAGAGATTCTTGTAATAAGCCTGCAGATTCGACTGACCTTGAATCTGTTGCGGTGTTTTTGATCTGGACTGTTGATAAGCCCAAAAAGCCAGTTGTCGGAGTTTCTGCAACCTGATTTGGTCAATCGCACTACAGGAACTTTTAAATAAAGGTTCCAAGGTCACAGCGCCAAAAGAGGAAAGCGCTAAAATGATCATACTGATGATGACCAGGACATCCGAATGAATCATATAAAGATTGAGCAATAAGCATAAAAAAATTGGAATTTGCAGATAGAGACAGTTTTGCAAACGTTGACTATAGGCTTTGGAGCTGAATTGCGCCTGATATTGTGCATGCCAGATATAGGGATATAGTAGTGCCATCAGCACAATTAAAGTAACATTAAAGGCAATCGTGGCATTCTTGAAAAAATAATATTCCAGAAATACTGAGCTGATACTACAGGCTACACAGATCAGAAGGGAGAGTAAATTAATCGCGATAACAAACTGGATATTTTGCAGGGCATTAAATTTGAAGCGGCTATAACGCAGCTTAAGGAAAAAAGCGTCTGGATGACGTAATTGTAATGTAGCGAGATCGAAGTGTTTTAATTCTGACATGGGGATTTCGCGCTAAAAGAATAAAATTCAGGCACAAAAAAACCAGCCTAATGCTGGATTTTTTATTGCACCATTTTAATAAAAATTAAAATGGTGCCCGAGGCCAGACTCGAACTGGCACGCTTTGTGGGCGGGGGATTTTAAATCCCCTGTGTCTACCGATTTCACCACTCGGGCATGTGCGCAATAATAGAGGACGAAATAAAGCTTGGCAAGCAAATTTCTAAATGATTGCTTTCTTTTCAAGCAATTCCGTGGCTTCTATTCTAAAAACCAGTAGATCCCCCCATTTTTAAAGTCATTATTTGCAGACCTTTAAGATGGTCAATGAAAAAGGATAGAGAAAACTATAAGTTCTCATCCAGATAACTGTCGACGTCCAGATGCTTGATAGTTTTACAATATTGATGCTCATATTTCAGTAGCCGCGTATATAACCCGGCATAGTGATTTAATTGCTGTTTTAGTTCGGCATGCCGAGGATCATGGCTTGAATAAAAACGTAATTTTAGTCGGATCAGACAGGTTTGTTTATAAGCCCAAAAACAGATTTTACGTAATTGTTGTAGCTGATAGTGCTCAGTATTTTTACTATTTTCCTTGAATAAATTTTCCCGATAAAAGCGCACAAAACCAAAGCTCACGCCAAAGAAGAATAAGCTCCACATCAGCAAACTGCTTTGTATAAAGACCAGATTTAAGGCTTGCATCAGAATCACAATAGCCATCTTGATCGGAGTATGACGCAATAACTGATACAGCGAATAAGAAGAATGCTGAATCTGGTACAGAATCAAGGTGAGACTCAACATCAGGAACAGTAGAATGGCCAAAATGGCATAACTCTGCGCCTGAAATTCACTGATTTGCACAAAAAATTGCTGTACCAGATCTCGTAACATCAAACTGATAGGAACAAAAATCATGGCGGCCAAGGCCCAAGGAATTAATAGCTTGGCTTTATCCCAGATTCCACGAATTTTTATCTGACTGTAAAACAGGTAATTTCCTTTAAATGCAGTTGGATATTGGCGCTTAAGTTGCTGCAGCAACAAAGTCACTTGCGTAGTGGGCATCATCCAGAGATTAATTTAATATATAGATGAAGCACTATAGTCGATTTGGCGCAAAATCGCAGAAGAAATGCAGTTTCAGGTTGTAGCGCTGTTTTAATCATGAAGATTTTGATTTTTTAGCGTCGAATTATGCGAAAATAGCCCATTCAAGATTTATTTTTTTAAGGACAGTTTATGACTGATCAATCTCCTCAGGCGTTAAGCGACATCGAAATTTTAGACATCCTGCAAAGTATGAAAAAGGATGAGCTAAATACTGAGGCGCAAGCAGCAATTCGTCAGGGTGGCAAAGCTGGTCGTCAGGAAGCACATAAAGCAGCCTTAGTAGCATTGAATCAGTCATTTGAAGACAAATTTGTCGAAGCGGTATCTTTGGCTTTGGGTTTAAATTCGGCCCAGATCAAAAAAATCCGTTATAAAAAAGACCGTATCCGTATTTTAAAAGCGCACGGTATCGACTATATGACGATTGATGGTGCTGAAACTGCACAGGTACTGTCACAAATTGCACAAGCAATTGTGCGTGAAGATGCGATTGTCACCCATGACCTACACAATATTTTTCCATTCTGGAAAGAAGGCTGGCCAATGGTGCAATTCGATAATGCCTATAAGATTTTAGAAGATGATATCCAGATTCACTATCAAGCCGTTCTCGAGGCTTTATTAGCAAAAATCTAAGCTATAACTAGATCTAAACAAAAGCACCTTCGGGTGCTTTTTTTAATCACGATACATCAGTGCAATCAGCCAGCTGATGGGCAAAATAAATAAACGCCACCAGGTGATCAAGGGCCAATAGAAATATTCTCCAAATCTCAAGGTCGAGTCGAAACCTTGACGACGACGTTCATGCGGATAGGGAATAATGAAAACCGTTAAAACCATCAGAATGATGGCTGCCAGTAAAAGTAGGGGATTCTGTTGTTTGGCAAAAAAGAAATAAAACAAATACAGGGCTGAATAAAAAAACAGACATGCCAATAATGCAGAAATATTCATCACTCACCTTATGATTTTTTATTAGAATAATTTTTAGTATTTTTTAGAAAGAAGAACCAGATTAATCTGATTCTTCCTGAATAACTGAATTGGTTTCGATTAGGCGGGTCACCAGTAACTGGTCAATTTTAAAGTGATCGACGTCCACTACTTCAAATTTATAAGCACCAAATATCACGGCATCTGCAGGACGTGGAATCTTGCGTAATTTATACATCATGAAGCCAGCGATGGTTTCATAATTTTCATCATCAGGCATTTCATCAATTTCAAGCGCATGCTTGATGTCTTCAATCGGTGTACTGCCTTCAATCAGCCAGGAATTATTATCACGTTTAATAATTTGCTGATCGGCTTCAATTGGCGTCACCCAGTCACCCATCACGGTAATCATAATATCGGAAAGGGTAATCACCCCCACGACCAGCGCATATTCATTAATGACGACGGCAAACTTTTCCTTGGTAGAGCGGAAACGGTCCAGAACTTCCGATAAGGTCAGAGTGTCAGGAATAGTCAGGACATTACGGATGGTATTTTCGTTTAGCTGCAGCAGCGACTGGTTATTCAGAATACGTACCAGAATATCTTTGGCATCGACATAGCCAATCACACTGTCGATGTCATTACTACACACCAGAAACTTGGAATAGGGATATTCTGCAAGCTTTTGCCGAATACTTACTTCCGGTTCATTTAAGGTAAAGAACACCACATTTTCACGGGTAGTCATACTCGAAGGAACGTTGCGCTCTTCAAGCTCGAATACATTTTCAATGAAATGATGTTCCTGTTTTTGTAGTACACCGGCCTGTGCACCGGCATCCATCACTGCGGAAATATCATCAAAGGTAATATTGTCATCACGGATGGTATTGACTTTAAACAGACGGAACAGCATGTTGGCAATCGCGTTAATGAACCAGGCCAAAGGTTTGCAGACTTTAATGAAAATCTGAATAGGCTCAATGACCGAGACTGCGATCTTTTCTGGCGCAATCATGGCCAGACGCTTCGGCATTAAATCTGCAAATAAAATAAATAAAGAAGTAACGACAGTAAAAGAAAGCACAAAGCTGATATTTTCAGTCCAAGGACCCTGGTAAAAGCGGGAAACAAAATTAAAAATATAAGGACGGAAAGCGCCTTCACCTAAAATACCGCCGAGAATAGCGACTGCATTTAAACCGATTTGAGAGGCTGCGAAGAAGTCAGCAGAATTTTCTTGTAGATCTAAAACTTTTTGAGCGCGATGTTCACCCGATTCAGCCAGAATTTTGAGTTTGACTTTACGGGCACCTGCGAGGGCGATTTCTGTTAAAGATAAAAAACCGGCCCCCGCGATGAGTATTAAGATAATCACGATATTTTGTAAGAGGCTCACAAATCCACCTGTGGATGAATAGTATCTTGGGATATTTTTAACACAAAAAAAGACTTGAGGTGTAACAACGACATCTCAAGTCTTCAAAGTATAATCTTAAAAAATAAGAATTTAGAAGATTTTGAGTTTAATAATGTGAAAATTGAGAATTATTGCTCAGGAATTCACGGTTTTCTTCTTCAATCATTTGACGCGCGACATACAAAATCAGCTGACGTAACCAGCGATGTGCCGGATGATGATGCAATAAAGGACACCATGCCATTTTTAATTCAAATTCCGGAATATAAAATGGCGGATCTTTGAGAATTAAATTGTGATTCTTGGCTTGCAGTCGTGCAATGCGTGAAGGTAGTGTTGCGATCAGATCGACATTGGAGGCCAATAAGCCCGGCATTTGATAATGACGGGTAAAGACTGAAATTTTACGTTTCTGGCCAATTCGTTCCAGAGCCTGATCAATCCAGCCCAAACCGGCCTGTTTTTCAGGATTGACCCCGAAGCCGACACCCATACCGGTTTTAGACACCCAGATATGCTGTGCATCCAGATAGCTTTTTAAGTTCAGATTGGTAGCAGCAGGATGTTTGTTGTTGAGCAGGCAGGAAAAGCTGTCACGCCAGACCAGAACCTGATGAAAACTTTGCGGGATTTCATTAAAACGGTTGATTGCCAGATCGACCTTGCCTTGCTCCATGTCACGATACGACACATCACTTGGTGTTAAGAAGTCGAGAACAACATTTGGAGCTTCTGAACGTAGGGCTTTAACCAGACGTGGAACCAAGGTCGCTTCCGCATAATCCGAAGTCATGATCCGGAACACACGATTTGATGTATAAGGACGGAACTCGGTACGTGGTTCCAGAATCATCGACAAGTCAGCCAGTGCATCCCGAATACGTGGCTGTAACTCTAAAGCACGTTCGGTCGGTGTCATACCTTCAGAAGAGCGGATCAGGAGGGGATCATTAAATAAATTGCGTAATCGGCGTAAGATGTTACTCATGGCAGGCTGGGTAACGCCCAATTGTTCTGCTGCACGTGTAACATTTTTTTCGCGAAGAAGTACATCAAGATAAATTAATAGATTGAGATCGACCCGCTCCAGATTCATAAAAGAAATACCGAGAATAAATACAAGAAATTATGATGATTATGCCATAATTGCCGGGCCTTGTGTAAAGCACCGATGAAAAAAAGCCATGTGCTCACTGATAAAGTTTACAGAATTAACACAGGCTTAGGCTCTATTATTTACAGTGTACATAAGAGAAAAGATGCACGTTAAATGGACCATCATTTAGCCTTTTTTATAAATTAGAATGAAAGCCATCTTTTCGCTTTAAAAGAAAATCATAAAGGCTGTTCTTGTATTCAAAATTTGAGTGAAAAGTAAACTAAATAAAGAATTCCTTAAGTTGAATAAATCATCGAAGATCATCATTTTTTAAAAATAAAAGGGCATAAGACCCATATCCAGACTTAAGTCTAATGAATTATTTTTAAGCAACATGCGGAAATTTTATCCATTTTTATTTTTAAATAAATATATATAAAACAGTAATTTGTTTTAATTTATCAAGATTGTACTAAGACTTTGATCTACTCATTTTTTAAATAAATACTGAAGATTCTTGCAGACTATTGGATTAATTTTCATAAGCCCACTAATCTTTAGCTATCCCAACGGATCGTCGAAAATCTGAACAAGTCATTGAGGGTGTGATTTGAGCGGTTCGTTGCAGAAAAATCCTAATATTATTACAGGAATATATCATGACTACATACCAAACAGCGATTGATGCAATCCGCGAATTAAAAGCGAAATTCGGTAACACTTGGGCAGACATCAGTCCTGAAGATGCTGCGCGTATGCAACTTCAAAACCGTTTCAAAACTGGTTTAGACATTGCGAAATATACAGCGGCAATTATGCGTCGTGATATGGCTGCTTATGATGCAGACTCTAGCAAATACACTCAATCACTAGGTTGCTGGCACGGTTTCATCGCGCAACAAAAAATGATTGCGAACAAAAAATATTTCGGTACAACTGAACGTCGCTACATCTACCTTTCTGGTTGGATGGTTGCAGCTCTTCGTTCAGAATTCGGTCCACTTCCTGACCAATCAATGCACGAAAAAACTTCTGTTCCTGCATTGATCGAAGAAATCTACACTTTCTTACGTCAAGCTGACGCCAAAGAATTAAACGACTTGTTCCGTGCACTTAAAAAAGCACAAGAAGCGGGCGACACTGCTAAAGCAGCTGAAATCACTTCACAAATCGACAACTTCCAAACTCACGTTGTGCCAATTATTGCCGACATCGACGCTGGTTTCGGTAACGAAGAAGCGACTTACTTACTGGCTAAGAAAATGATCGAAGCGGGTGCTTGTGCACTTCAAATCGAAAACCAGGTTTCTGATGCGAAACAATGTGGTCACCAAGCTGGTAAAGTAACAGTTCCACACGAAGACTTCATCGCGAAAATCCACGCTCTTCGCTATGCATTCCTGGAAATGGGTCTTGATGACGGTATCATCGTTGCACGTACTGACTCTGAAGGCGCTGACTTGACTCAAAAAATCCCAGTGGTTAAAGAGCCAGGCGACATCGCTTCTCAATACATCAGCTACTTAGACACAACTGAAATCGACATTTCAGAAGCTCAAGAAGACGAAATCCTGATCAAGCGTGATGGTAAACTTCACCGTCCTAAACGTCTTGCTTCTGGTCTATACCAGTTCCGTGAAGGCACTCAAATCGACCGCGTTGTACTTGACTGTGTAACTAGCTTACAAAACGGTGCTGACCTTCTTTGGATCGAAACTGCAACGCCTAACGTTGCTGAAATCGCTCACATGGTTAACCGTGTACGTGAAACAGTTCCAAATGCGAAACTTGTTTATAACAACTCGCCTTCGTTCAACTGGACTTTAAACTTCCGTCAACAAGCGTATGACCGTTGGGTTGCTGAAGGTAAAGACGTTTCTGCTTACGACCGTGCTAAATTAATGAGCGCTGAGTACGATGCAACTGAACTGGCTGCTGAAGCTGACGAAAAAGTTCGTACATTCCAAGCTGATGCTGCTCGTGAAGCGGGTGTGTTCCATCACTTGATCACACTTCCGACTTACCACACAGCTGCGCTTTCTACTCATGAGCTTGCTCAAGGTTACTTCGGTACTGAAGGTATGTTGGCTTATGTTGCTGGCGTACAACGTAAAGAAATCCGCGGCGGTATCGCATGTGTTAAACACCAAGCAATGGCTGGTTCTGACATCGGTGATGACCACAAAGAAATCTTCGCTGGTGACAATGCATTGAAAGCTGGTGATGATTCTAAAAACACAATGAACCAGTTCAGCGCTTAATCCGCTCAATTGATTCACCAAAAAACCCTGCATCTGCAGGGTTTTTTGTTTGGAAAAATGCTATTAATAAATAGGGAAGAACAATCTCAAGAACGTGCTCAAAAGGGATTATCCATAATTTCTCCATGATTGGTTTTTATCGCAGCTTTTATGTGTTTAATTCTTGCATTCTAGTGCTATGTCACTGAATATTTGGATATAGCATGCTTATGTTCTGCATCAATTTACCCCTATTTAATTAAAAGTGACCTGGACTTATGCTGTCTAAATTTTTTATCCACCGCCCGATCTTTGCTGGGGTACTGGCGATTGTTGTCATGGCAATCGGCCTGTTCGCAGTCATGAACCTGCCAGTGGAACGTTATCCGGACATTGCCCCGCCAAGGATAACGGTGGCAGCAACTTATAGCGGCGCTTCTGCGGAAACTGTGGAAGAAAGCGTGACTCAAGTGCTGGAACAGCAAATCAAAGGCATTGACCATCTGCTGTATTTCAGTTCGAGTAGTGATTCTTCAGGACGCAGCCGGGTCAGCATCAGTTTTGAAAATGGTACCGATCCGGATACTGCACAGGTGCAGGTACAAAATGCGATTAATGGCGTTCTGAACCGCTTGCCAGAAGATGTGCAACGCCAAGGCGTCAATGTCTTTAAGTCGCTTGGCGATACGCATATGGTGATCAGCCTGTACGATGAATCCGGGCGTAGCAACAATATTGAACTTTCCGACTATCTGATGACCCATCTGGAACAGGACATTTCCCGGATTGAAGGCATTGGTGAGGTTGATGTTTTTGGTTCACAATATGCGATGCGGATCTGGCTGAATCCGGCAAAATTAAAACAATATAACCTGATGCCAAGCGATGTCCGTGCTGCAATTGAAGCCCAGAATACTCAGGTCGCTGCTGGTGCGATTGGTGATTTGCCCGCTATAGACGAGCAATACTTAAATGCCAAAGTCACCTCCGGTTCACGCCTCAAAACCGTGGAAGAATTCCAGAATATTATTGTCAAATCGGATCGTGCCGGCAGTTTTATTTATTTAAAAGATATTGCGCGGGTGGAACTGGGTGCTGAAAATTATCAATCTTATAGTACCAATAATGGTTATCCATCGGCTGGTCTGGGTATTTCACTGGCGTCAGGTGCCAATGCCATTGCCACCTCTAATCTGATTAAAGCTGAAATTGCCCGTATTTCACAGCAATTGCCCGAAGGCTATAAAATTGCCTATCCACGTGACAATACGCCTTTTGTACAAGAATCAATTAAAGAGGTGGTCAAAACCCTGATCGAAGCCGTGATCTTGGTCATCATTGTGATGTTTATTTTCTTGCAGAACTGGCGTGCCACCTTGATTCCTACCGTGACTGTTCCAGTGGTGATTTTGGGTACGATGGCGGTGCTGTATGCACTGGGTATGAGTATCAACACCTTAACCTTATTTGCGCTGGTTCTGGCGATCGGCCTGTTGGTGGATGATGCCATTGTTGTGGTGGAAAATGTCGAACGGTTGATGCATGAAAAGCAACTGTCTGCCAAGGACGCGGCCCTGGAATCCATGCAGGAAATTAGTGGGGCATTGATCGGGATTACTCTGGTTTTGACCGCAGTCTTTATTCCGATGGCTTTTTTTGGTGGATCGACTGGCGTAATCTACCGACAGTTCTCCATCACCTTGGTCGCGGCGATGTCTCTGTCCTTAATGGTGGCATTGATTCTAACCCCAGCATTGTGCGCGCTTATTCTAAAACCGAATCCTAAACCGGCAAAATGGGCGTCCTGGTTTAACCAGAAACTGGATCATTTAAAACATCGTTATCTGAATTTATCTAAACTCACGATCCAGCGTCAGGCGATCTGTTTGCTGCTGTTTGCCGGATTGATCGGTGTGTTTGCGCTGTTCTATCGTGCCTTGCCGACCAGTTTCTTGCCGAGTGAGGATCAGGGGATCTTAAGTTTGCAAATCAAATTGCAGGAAGGCGCCCCGATGAAAAATACCATTCAGATTGGAGAGGAAGTCCGTAAGTATTTTCTGGATCAGGAACAAGCCAATGTCAATCTGGTGATGATCCGTTATGGGCGAAATTTCTCTGGAACTGGTCAGAATCTGGCGACCGGTTTTGTGGCATTAAAACATTGGGATGAGCGTTCCGGTCAGGACAATACTGCACAAGCGATTCGTGAACGGGCTTTGAAGCATTTTCAAGGCAATCGCAATGCACAAATTAACGTGTCCATGCCACCTTCAGTCAATGGTTTGGGACAAACAGATGGTCTGGATTTCTGGATTCGAGACATCAATGGCAATGGCCGGCAATATCTGGAACAGCAATTTAAAGCGCTGGAAGCTCGGGCGGGCAACTATACGAGCTTTGAAAATCTGGGCAAGCGTTCTAATCCTGACAAAGCAGAGCTACGCGTCAATATTGACCAGAAACAGGCCATGGCCAATGGCCTGACCCAATCGGCAATCAACAGTACCTTATCCAGTGCCTGGGGCGGCAGTTATATCAATGACTTTATTGATCGCGGCCGGATTAAACGGGTGATCATGCAGGGTGATGCCGAGTTCCGCTCCAAACCGGAAGATCTGGCGCAGTGGCATGTACGAAATGACCAGAATCAGATGGTGCCTTTCAGCAACTTCTCGCAAGTGGGCTGGAGTGGTGGTCCTGAAGTGGTGAACCGCTTTATGGGGTATACCGCATTGCAAATGGAAGCCGATCGGGCCAAAGACAGCAGTTCCGGTCAGGCCATGCAGGATGTGGAAGCTTTGATTGCCGAGCAGGAAGGGGTGGATGTGGTCTGGAGCGGTCTTTCTTTTGAGGAAAAACAGTCCAATAATCAGGCGATCTGGCTGTATCTGATTTCAATTGGCTTTATTTTTCTGTGTCTGGCGGCTTTATATGAAAGCTGGAGCATTCCAACCGCTGTGATGTCGGCAATTCCACTGGGGATTGGCGGCAATATTATTTTCAGTTATCTGGCTGGTTTCCCGAATGATATCTATTTCCAGATTGCCTTGCTGACCACCATCGGTCTGTCCTGTAAGAATGCTATTCTGATAGTAGAATTTGCTTCATTAGCGCAGCAGCAAGGTAAATCGTTAGTAGAAGCGGCATTAGAAGGTGCATCTTTGCGACTACGTCCGATCTTGATGACCTCTCTGGCTTTTGGCGCAGGGATTTTACCGCTGGTCTTTGCTACAGGGGCAGGTGCGGTGAGTCGTCAGGAAATTGGCGTGAGTGTATTTGGTGGTGTTATTTTTGGAACATTACTGGTGCTGATTTTTATTCCATTTATGTATGTTTTGATTCGCCAACTTATCATCAAAAAATCTCGTGTTTAAAACAAGGGAAAACTGTAGAGCTGAAAAATCCTCGTTTATACGGGGATTTTTTTATCGTTAAAATTTATCCGATGGCTGGTTGCGTTTTCAGCATGGTGTGAAAATTGCTATAGAAATCATCTATTCATACAAGAATTCGTCGTGAGAATGCATCTGATGGGGATTTTTATTCATGTTGTCACGCTTTTTTATTTATCGACCTAAATTTGCAGCAGTCATCGCCATTATCATGATGGTGTTAGGAATTTTTGCACTGCAAAAAAATTCCCATTGAGCAGATGCCGAATATGGATGCACCTGCGTTAGGGGTTTCTGCGGGGTATCGTGGTGCATCTGCGGAAACCGTTGAGCAATCGGTCACGCAAATTTTAGAACAAGCGATAAAAGGCATTGAAGGTTTGGAAAGCTTTCAGTCCAACAGTAGCGTGGGACGTGCAAATCTGACACTGTCGTTTGAGCAAGGAGTGGATCTCGATCAGGCACTGTTGCAAGTGCAAAATGCGGTCAATGGTGTGCTAAGTCGATTGCCTGAAGAAACCCAGCAAAATGGAGTGGCTGTTTATAAACAAGGTTATGATCAATTTGCATTACTGAGTTTATATGATGAATCAGGGAAGGCGACACCTACAGAGCTTGCTGACTATTTAATGGTGCATGTCGAACCGCGGTTTTCCCGTATTGACGGGATGGGTGAGGTGGAGCTTTATGGCGCACAGGCTATGCGATGCACATTTGGCTCAATCCACATAAACTACGCCAATTTAATCTGATGCCGAGTGATATTCGCAATGCAGTCGAGGCACAAAATTCACCACTTGTGTCTGGTTCTATTGGTGGATTATAGACTGTGCAAGATCAATACATGAATGCCAAGGTCAGTGCAGGATCACGTTTAAGTAGCATTGATGAATTTGAAAAAATTATTGTGAAGACAACAGACTCAGGTTCAGTACTGTACTTGAAAGATGTCGCACGTGTTGAGTTAGGGGCAGAAAGTTATAACCATTTAAATTATACCAACGGTCATTTATCCGCTGCATTATCGATTCAATTGGCGCCACGGAGTAATGCCATTGCGGTTTCAGAGCAGATGCAAACGGTATTGAAAAATGCCCAAGCCAATTTGCCTGCCCATTATCAATTGCGTATGACCATGGACAGAACCCCATTTATGACCAGTTCAATTGAACAAGTCGCGAAAACTTTGGTCGAAGCGATGGTACTGGTGGTCTTGGTGATGTTTATCTTCCTGCAAAACTGGCGCGCTACTATTATTCCTGCAGTCACGATTCCGATTGTAGTTTTAGCCACATTTGCGGTGCTATATGTACTGGGAATGAGCTTAAACAGTTTTACCTTGTTTGCCCTGATTTTGGCGATTGGTCTGTTGGTCGATGATGCCATTGTGGTAGTGGAAAACATTGAACGTTTGATGCATGAAGAACATCTGGATGCTCAGGCTGCAGCTTTAAAGTCAATGAAGGAAATTAGCGGTGCATTGATCGGGATTACTTTGGTCTTAACTGCTGTATTTATTCCCATGGCATTTTTTGGCAGTATGACAGGAGTTATCTATCGTCAGTTTTCCATCACGTTGGTAGTGGCAATGCTACTTTCTTTATTGGTGGCACTCATCATCACCCCTACATTTGCAGCGCAACTGCTAAAGCGTCAACCACATCAACCAAAATGGGCACAGCGTTTTAATCGTGGCATGGATAAGCTTACCATGCGTTACCAAAAGCTTTCTGCACGTAGCATGCAGTTTAAAATGACGATGTTGGCTGTATTTAGTATATGTGTTTTAGGCTTTGGCTGGCTTTATAAAAACTTGCCCGAAGGGCTGATGCCTACGGAAGATATGGGCTTTGTCATGGGTCAAATTGTGATGCCGGGCAATGCACCACGTTCTGAGATAGAAAAAGTCGGGCGTGAAGTTCAAGACTATTTAATGCAGCATGAATCTGAGCGCATCCAAAGCCTTGGGATTTGGTATAGCGAAAACAATGTTGGGGTTGGGCCTTATCGTGGTCAGCTCTTTGTCGTATTAAAGGACTGGGCAGCGCGTAAAAATCCTGAAGATACCGTCTTTGCTATTGTAGATCGTGCACAAAAACACTTTGCCAATCATGCCAATGCCCAGATTTTCTTTATGGTACCTTCTATGTCAAGTAATGGACGTATAGCCGACTTTTGGTTACAAGATCTAGATTCACGGGGCAGCGAGTTTTTACAGCAATCCTTCTCTGAGATTGAAACTCGTGCCAAAGCAAAATCATCGATTGAATATTTACAACTTGATGTACCCAAAGAAAGTGCCGAGCTGAATATTAAACTGGATATAGAACGTTTACTCAAATATGCTGTACCTCAGCAAAATTTTAACAGTACGTTGGCTGCAGCTTGGAGTGGTACCTACATCAACGACTTTATTGATCGTGGGCAAATCAAACGCGTCATCATGCAAGGCGAAGCGGAGTTCCGTTCTAAACCTGAAGATTTGGCACATTGGCATGTCCGTAATAGCAAAGGCGAAATGTTATCGTTTAATCAATTCACTACGCTGAATTGGTAAGGTGGACCGAATAGTATCAACCGTTATATGGGCTATAACGCCGTGCCTGTATATGCAGGTATTCCCAAAGATCAATTTTCGAGTCAAACCATGCAAGATGTCGAAGCTTTAGTCGATGAACAAGACGGAGTAAATTTGGCCTGGAGTGGAGCCGCACTAGAAGAAAAACGTAGCAGTGGGCAAGCTATTTTCTTGTATCTAATTTCGATTGCCTTTATTTTCTTATGTTTAACGGCACTTTATGAAAGCTGGACGGTTCCTGCTGTGGTGTTGACCGCGATTCCTTTGGGTGTAGGAGGGAGTATTCTGTTCTGTGCCTGGCTTGGTTTTGCAAACGATATTTACTTCCATATCGCCTTGCTGACGACCATCGGTCTGTCCTGTAAAAATGCAATTTTGATTGTAGAGTTTGCCGTACAAGCAGAGCAGGCAGGTCATACTCCGGTTCAGGCCGCGATACTGGCCGCGGGCTTACGCTTGCGTCCTATTGTCATGACTTCCATTGCATTTGCAGCGGGCGTACTGCCTTTGATGTTTGCCACAGGCGTCAGTGCAATCAGCCGGCAGGAAATTGGCAGTAGTGTTTTTGGTGGGGTGCTATTTGCTACTGTTCTGGTACTGCTGTTTATTCCCTTTATGTATGTATTGATCCGTAGTCTGATGATTAAAAAAACGGTTTCTCAATCAGTGGTGATAGAGCATCCATCTTTAGAAAGTGAACAAGCCTGACTCAGTCAGGCTTTTTTTTGGCTAAATATCGAGGAATTGATTTATACAAAAAATATCGTCATATTGCAGCATGATCATTAAACTTATTCACATGAAAAAATTAGGATATATAGGGATCAGGACAAATATCTCTTGAATGCCAGACTTTTATAATGAGCTGCTTATGCCGACAATTTCAGAAAAAATCCAGCATATCCAACAACAATTACATTCTGAAAATCACGACCTCGCTGTAGGTTTACTCAGTCAGCTGAATGTCGCCGATCAGGCGCGCATTTTAAGTCGTTTAGATGCTCGGCAACAGGCCCGAATTTTAAGGCAACTGAATGAACCAAGCTTGGTCTATGCTTTTATGCCCCTAGGGCAGCAGTTAAACGTGACAAAGCACTTATCTATTTCAGAACTTGTTCCCATTCTGGACGCAATGCCTTCCGATGATTTTGTCGATATTTATAAGCAGTTTTCGCCGCCGCTACAGCTGCAATTGATGGGCGCATTATCTGAAGAATCCCAGCAAACCCTCAAAGATCTGGCCATCTATCCGGAAGGCACGGCAGGTGCCATGATGAGTTCACGTTTTGTGACGCTCTCACCCGATTTAAGGATGGATGAAGCGATACAGGCTTTACGTGTGGTGGCTGCGGGGCAGGAAACTCTGTATCTGATGTATATTGTCGATGCAGAAGAACGGCTGATCGGTGTGATTTCCCTAAGGCAGATCATTCAGGCCTTACCTGAGCTGAGCATTGCCGAGGTGATGCAACATGACGTCATTTCTGCTCAGGTAACAGATGATCAGGAAATTGTAGCTCGAGCCTTGGCCTATTATGATTTTATTGCCCTGCCTGTAGTTGATGCACAGCAAAAACTCTTAGGAATTGTCACCTATGACGATGCTATGGACATTGTCGAAGCCGAAACCACTGAAGATATTTTAAAGTCGGGTGCAGTAACGCCGTTGACTGAATTGAGCCTTAAAACTGCCCCGATTTTGACCCTGTATCAGAAGCGGGTCTTTTGGCTGGTCATTCTGGTTTTTGGCAGTCTGCTCTCTGGAATCGGGATTGCGCACTTTGAAGAGATCATTGCCGCACATATCGTGTTGGTATTTTTCTTACCGCTTTTGGTGGGTAGTGGCGGGAATGCCGGTTCGCAATCAGCCACCTTGATGGTGCGTGCCTTGGCCACAGGCGATGTCGAATTTAAGGACTGGTTTAATTTGCTCAGTCGCGAATCTCTGGTGGCGCTGTGTTTGGGCGGCACCATGGCGATTGCCGTATCCATTCTGGGTTATATTCGGGGAGATATTATGGTAGCTGTGGTGCTGGCCATCAGCATGCTTGGGATTGTGTTGATGGGCTGCCTGATCGGCATGAGTCTGCCTTTTATTTTAAATAAACTCAAACTTGATCCTGCCAGTGCCTCGGCGCCGTTAGTGACTTCCATCTGCGATGCTACTGGTGTGATTCTGTATTTATTTGTCGCTTCCAAATTATTGTTTTAATTCACAGATTGATACATCAGCGTAGAAAAAATGCTTTATGCTCATGATAATCAGCATTATTTCTGGAATAACTTATGCCTGAGCCTGGACAAAAACCAAAACTAAGCCAACAAGAGGTAATACGTCTGGAACGTGATCTGGCCAAGTTTGCCAATATGATGGATTCCGTGGTACGTATTCCGTTTACCAAGCAAGGAGTGGGGGCAGACGCGGCTTTGAGTACGATTCCGGTTGCTGGAGATATTGCCGGTTTTGTGTTGACCTGTTATGCCATTCATAAGGCCAAACAGATCGGGGTGCCGAGTGCCAAACTCAATCCGGTGATGAAGATGGCGGCGATCGATGCGGTAGTAGGATTCATTCCGGTGGCGGGCACGGTCTTTGATATTTTTATTCGTCCCAGTCGCAAGGCGCTCGATGTCGTGCACCTGCATATTCGTGAGGAATATCAGATTAGCAGCGACCGGCATGTGGTGCACCCATTTTTGCATGAAAGTCTGGAACGCAAACGACAGCAATCTGCCTTCTGGCGCAATCCCGTGGTGGCCTGGATATGGATTCACATCCCCGATATTTTAGGCACTTTATTCCTGATTTTATTTGTCTTCGCGATCGGCTGGGGGGCTATGGCGCTATATCAATGGTTCAGCCAATTATAGGTTAGCTAAAGAATAATTAAATCCAATAAAAAAGCCTGCAATTGCAGGCTTTTCTTAAATCAACACAATGATATTACTTAAACATGCTTAAGATTAAGCACAATCAAGTTGTTGCAATGCAGCGACACGCTGTTCGATGCTTGGATGCGTCTGGAACAATGCAGCAAGGCTAAAGCCTTCTTCTTTACCAGCAGAAATCGCAAATGCTTTCATTTCTTTCGGCATGGCATCTGGCATTTCAGATTCTGCCTGTAAGCGCAGTAATGCTGAAATCATGGCTTGTTTACCTGCCAGACGTGCACCAGCTTCATCGGCACGGTATTCACGGTGACGAGAGAACCACATCACAATCGACGACGCAAGAATACCGAATACGATATCCAGCACAATAGTAATTACGAAATAAGCAATACCTGGTGCTTCACCTTCTTCACGACCAAAGACATTGCGGTCAATAAAATCACCTGCGACACGTGCAAAGAACATCACGAAGGCGTTTACTACACCTTGGATGAGTGCCAAAGTGACCATGTCACCATTGGCGACGTGACCAATCTCATGCGCTAATACCGCACGAAGTTCGTCTTTGTTCATACGCTCAAGCAAGCCGGTTGATACCGCAACTAAAGCATCGTTTTTGTTCCAGCCAGTGGCAAAGGCATTCGACTGGTAAGAAGGGAAAATACCCACTTCCGGCATTTTAATGCCTGCACGCTGAGAAAGTTGTGCAACTTCTTGGAGCAACCAGGCTTCAGCTTGGTTACGAGGTGCATTCGGGTCAATCAGTTCAGTACCCGTGGTCTTTTTCGCCATCCATTTAGACATGAACAGGGAAATCATTGAGCCAACCATACCGAACACGAAACAGATGACCAACAGGTTGCCTAGATTCAAGCCACCTGCGCCATGGTAACTACCGACACCGAAGAGTGACAAGATAATGCCAGCTACAACCAGTACCGCGAGGTTGGTTAGCAAGAACAAACCAATCCGCATCATTGAGAAATCCTCTTATTACAGAAAAATAATCTGATTATTAAATGTAAATCATTGAAATCAATATGCGGTGAAATCGAGAAGAATTCAAGGAAAAAATAGCATTTGGCTACAAAAAACACAGGATATTTTTTGTACAAATTAAAACATAGGTCTTTAAAAACAAAGCTATTTAGGAATTATTCACTTAAATATATTTTTGCAGATGCTGACGCATTCGCGGTGGCATATGAGCCTGCTGGTGCATCGGTGAAACTGCCATCCGCTTGAGCAATGATCTGACGCTGATATTTTGCAGCCTGAATATTGGAAGCTGTGGTGGTTTCAGTAGAATAATTGTCAGAACTCGCAATCACACGACCAGTATCAGAAGATGCTGTATAGGCAGCACTATGATTGCCTAGACCTTGAGCATATAGGTTCTGATAACGGCTGCTGACACGACGGACATAGTCCTGAGTTTCACGAAACGGTGGCACGCCCTTATATTTGGCGACATTACCTTCACCAGCATTATAGCCTGCCAGTGCCAAGGTGGTATTGCCATTAAAACGTTTCAATAACCAGGCCAGATATTTGGCGCCTGCCATAATATTCTGCTGCGGATCATAGGCATTGCTGACATTAAAACGACGGGCAGTCGCCGGCATGAGTTGCATTAAGCCCTGTGCACCGACTGGAGAACGTGCCTGTACATTAAAGCCGGATTCGGTATGCATCACAGCTTTAATCAAGCCTTCAGATACACCGTAGGTTTGTGCTGCCTGACGGATGATCGAGTCATAGGCATTTTTATTTCTACTATAGCTAGGCAACACGGAAGCTTCACTAGAGCCCCAGTTACTATAACTATGAATATTGCTGTCTGGGTAATAAGTTACTTTGACTTTCGTTAAGGATTGATCTGATGATTTACGATTAGTTAAAAAGGTAGTGCCCTTCTGATCTTTATAAACATAGATTTGCCCTGCGTACGTTACGGTACTGCTATATAGACAGAATAAGGCACTGATTAAATGACGCCCCAAAACATGTACATTTATTTTCATTGTTTATATTAAGTAAACACAAGCGAGAAAAATTTAATAAAGAGTTTAACAAAAAATTACGGAATGAAAAGACTTGTGTGCTGCATTTATAAACGAGTTTGTAAATGCAAGTCATTTTTTACATTTTAGCAGTAGAAAAAAAATATGATTTAATTTGAAACCTTAGGCTTGACAGGGTTAACTATTTGATTTTTATAAATAATTAAATTGATTAAAAAATGATCAATTTAAAGAAAAGCCTTATCTTTTGAGCCGGACAAGTTGTCAAGTCTGTTTCAATCCACAAAGTTATCCACAGCTTTTGTGGACAACTGTGGAAAAGTCCAAAAGATAAGCATCTTGACTAAAAAATGAACGTAATTGTTCAATATATCAATCTAAATAAAACATGAAAATGAAACTAATAAGACATTTTCATGAAAATAAATTCTTTTGATGCGATAGCGGTCCGAATCGGCTAAAATTGCGCGGTATTTTTTTTATGGGTTAATCTCGTCTATGTACTCGCCAGTTGAGTCCGAACAAGGATTTAATTTCAAACCTGAACTGCCAACAAGCTCAGCCTACTACCGTTTGTTGAAGAAGCTTCGCCGCCAGGTCGGACATGCCATTCGTGACTTCAAGATGATTGAAGAAGGCGATAAGGTCATGGTGTGTATTTCTGGTGGTAAAGACAGTTATACCCTGTTGGATATCCTGCTACAGTTCAAACGCATCGCACCGATCAATTTCGATGTAGTGGCTGTTAACCTGGATCAGAAACAGCCTGGTTTCCCGGAAGATGTTCTACCGCGTTATTTAGAAGAAAATAACATTCCGTATTACATTCTGGAAAAAGACACCTACAGCATCACTAAAAAGCTGACGCCTGAAGGCAAAACCTACTGTGCAGTCTGTTCGCGTTTGCGTCGTGGTTCTTTATACGGTTTTGCGCAGGAAATTGGCGCCACCAAGGTTGCTTTAGGCCATCACCGTGATGATATCCTGGCGACTTTCTTCCTGAACCTGTTCCATGGCGGCAGCTTGAAAGCCATGCCACCAAAACTGTTGTCTTCAGACAAAAAGAACATTCTGATTCGCCCACTGGCTTATGTGGAAGAAAAAGACATCATCAAATATGCAGAAATGCGTCAATTTCCAATTATTCCATGTAATTTATGTGGCTCTCAGGACAACCTGCAGCGCGCAATTATCAATGACATGTTACGTGATTGGGATAAAGCACATCCAAAACGTCTGCACAGCATTTTTGGCGCATTGCAAAATGTTTCGCCATCGCAGCTGGTCGATCGTGAATTATTTGATTTTGAAGTGCTGGACAGTCAGCGTGAATTTGACTTCAAAGGCGGTGATTCAACTGAAGAAGCGGTGGAAGGCGAGAACCGCCGGATCAATATGGTCAATCTGGGCTTTGCTGCAGACTAATTTTAGAACGGGTAGACATCAGCCTACGGGTTGATGTCTGCTTATAAACATAAATAAAAATAGAACTACAAAAATTGAACGGCGCGTACAAAATTCGTTAGCCTTTGCGCTAATGATCATGATATAACAAAGCACAAGCATAATAGCTTCAACATGATGTCGTCTGGATAGTCGACAAATGAACAAATAATTTGAGGAAAGATCATGCCTGCTTTTTTAACTGATGATTGGTTTTCAACTGTAGAAACTCTAACTGCGCAAGCTGGCGATTTGAATTTGCCACCAGCTTTGGCGAACCTTGCGATTAATTTGGTTGTAGCGGACACTACAGGTAATACTGAACTATCTTTAGATGGTGGGGCAATCAAGAAAGGTTTGTCTTCAAATGCCAAAACCACGCTGAATATGGATGGCGAAACTCTACGTAAAGTTTTCCTGGAGTTTGATATGGCTGCTGCAATGCAGGCATTTATGACGGGTAAAATTAAAGTACAGGGTGATATGTCACAATTGATGGCACTTCAAACTGCAAAACCAAGTCAGGAACAAAAAGATTTGTTTAAGAAAGTGCTTGAAAATACCACGGCTTAATTCTGCTAAGACATTAGCCTGAATGAAGACGAAAAAAGCTTACCCAGAGGTAAGCTTTTTTTATGACATTTTGATTAACGCTAAGGTTTCAGCTTAGATATTCACCAATTGTGGTGTGGTCTTGATATGCTCCAGATAAGCACGAATGCGGGTTACGTATTGCACTGCTTGACGGTAACGACCATTATTGGCTTTATTCTGATCCAGATAGGCATATAAGTTCACCCAGTTATTCGGGTTCTTGCCTTGCGACTGAATGCGCTTTTGCAACTGGTTCACGGCACCTGGGCCCATATTATAAGCCACCAGTGCAAACCAGTTTCGATCTGGAAAAGGAATATGATCATAGCGACTAAGCATTTGATCATAATACTTGGCGCCACCCTGAATGCTTTGAGCCGGATCAGTACGGTTACTCACGCCCATTGCTTTGGCTGTACTGTTGGTCAGCATCATCAAACCACGCACACCCGTCGGAGAAACTGAATTCGGTTTCAGATAAGATTCCTGATAACCAATGGCCGCCAGTAAATGCCAATCCAGATCATACTGCTGCGCCGTCTGTTTAAAACTCGCTTCATAGATCGGCAGGCGATTGTTCAAATCACGTTGAATGGTGGTCCAGGATTCCTCTTTCACCACATTCTGATTATAAAATGAAGCAAGCTGCTTGATGGCACCACTTTGTTTGCCTTTGCAGACAAAAGCACTGGCCGTCTGGCTCAAAGGATCTGTAGCAGATTTAAACACCAGATTTAAATTGGTATTCAAGCCATTACTCGACAGAATCGATTCATCGCCACAAGTGGCTGAGAATGACGTCAAACGCTTGTTTTCAATGGTGCGTATATCAGTAGTCGTCATGGCCAGATTGGCTTTACCCTGAGCAACCCATTGTAGCGCTGTATTATTATCAGGGACGATTTTAAAATCGAGCTTTACATTCAGATTGTTGGCATAGTTACGAACCAGATCATAACCGAAGCCATGCAGATGTTGTCCATCCTGAAATACGGTGGTCGGATTTTCAACCGCAACCACGGTCAACTTATTACTATTGACCACATGATCAAACTGAAGTGTGGTCTTACTTGCATTGATACTGTGTAGGGGAATAAATGCAGTGCTCAGTACAAGTGCTTTCAAAGGGAGAGAAGAAATTACAGATCTTAGGCAAAGCCTCGACCCAGTGGATGAACTACTGTGCATGTTGTCTCCGCTACAAGTAATTTATGCCCTAAAAATCACAGCCAACAAAGCCAGAAATTTTAACAGTTTGATAAATTCAATAAGGGTTGGGCAGTCATGACGTCATTCAAAATGACAAGAGATTTAAAGATAATTATGTAGAAAAACTACATAGATTAAAAAGTAAGCATTTCCGGAAGTTGGTGGCATATTAATGATCTAAAAAACGATTGTCAAATTTTGTACACAAATTATTTTTAAAAATAATTTTAAGCTATTGAAATTTAAAATGAATTTTTTTGGAATTTTGCCATTGTGTTAAAATGGTAAATAAAATAAGCTGTTTGTAAGTTAAAACACTGAAAATATGATCAGCAAGACATATGAAATCCAACTTAATCACCCGTGCTGGACACGATAAATTGGTGGCAGAACTTAAGAATCTCTGGCATGAAGAGCGTCCTGAAATTACCAAAAAAGTGAACTGGGCAGCCAGTCTCGGCGACCGTTCTGAAAACGCAGATTACCAATATAACAAGCAAATTTTAAGGAAAATTGATCGGCGGGTCAGGTACCTTGGCAAGCGCCTAGAAGAGCTGAAAATTATAGATTTTTCCCCAGAGCAAGAGGGCAAGGTCTATTTTGGTGCCTGGGTAGAAATTGAAAATGAAGAAGGGGAACAAAAAACTTTACGCATTGTCGGTGTAGATGAAATTTATGATCATCATCCGCAGCATATTTCGATCAGTTCACCGATGGCGCGCGCGTTATTGGGCAAGCAGGTTGATGATGAGGCCGAGGTGCTGACACCCTCCGGCAAAAAACTCTGGTTCATCAATTCAATTCGTTATGAAAAGCCAGAAAATTCAGCAGATTAATGAAATTGATTTTATTTTGTGCAGTTGATGCAGTGAAAGCATAAAAATATTTGCCAAGCGTGATTTTTGTTTATATCATGTCGGCCATGGAAGCGTGGCAGAGCGGTTTAATGCACCGGTCTTGAAAACCGACGAGGGTGTGAGTCCTCCGTGAGTTCGAATCTCACCGCTTCCGCCAAATTTTAAAAACCCAGTCAATTTGACTGGGTTTTTTTATGTCTCAATATTTTGCGATTGTTGATCAGACTGGATGCCGAATGCGGTTATTTCTCTCATCATTCTCTACTGAATTAAATACAACTCAAGATCATTTCAATATTAAAATATTTGCATGAAAATACCCAAGTTGGCTTGGATTTCGGCTGATTTTTAGCTGAATAAACCGCTTTTTAGAGAAGTTTCGCTAAATTTTATTGCCAAAAATCTAATTTATTTATATGATGGCGGCCAAGGAAGCGTGGCAGAGCGGTTTAATGCACCGGTCTTGAAAACCGACGAGGGTGTGAGTCCTCCGTGAGTTCGAATCTCACCGCTTCCGCCAAATTTTAAAAACCCCAGTCGAAAGATTGGGGTTTTGCTTTTTGAGGCTGTATATGTTGAATATTCAATTCCTGAGTCCTGAACTTAAGTCATAAAATCTTGAAAAATGGACGTATCGGCCAAATATAGAGTCAGAGGCGTCAACGCGCTATCATACGCCCAAGCATCATATGGATCTCATTATGAAAATTGTCGCAGATGAAAATCTGGCATTTACCGATTATTTCTTTTCCGAATTTGGTGATATTCAACATCGTGCAGGGCGAACTTTAAGTGCAGATGATGTCAAAGATGCCGATAGCCTGTTGGTACGTTCAGTGACTCAGGTCAATGAAGCACTGCTACAGAATAGTTCGATCAAATTTGTGGGCAGCGCCACCATTGGTACGGATCATTTGGATCTTACTGCATTGGAACAACATGGGATTCAGTGGAGTAATGCGGCCGGCTGTAATGCGCAAGCGGTGGCTGAATATGTCATTACCGCATTATTGCAGGTACGTCCTAGACTACGAGATGCCAATGAGACATTTACGCTGGGTATTGTCGGTTTGGGTAATGTCGGAACCCGTCTGGCTTATATGGCGAAACTTTTGGGCTGGCGTGTGATCGGTTGCGATCCTTTTGTGCAAAGAGAGCAGGTCGATCAAGTTGAATTTAATGAATTGTTGCAGCAAGCGGATGCCGTTTCAATTCATGTACCTTTAACCAAAACTGGTGCATATCCAACCTATCATTTATTCAATGCTGCTGCATTGGCAAAAATGCAGCCTGATGCGATCCTGATTAATTCAGCACGTGGGCCAGTCATTGAAGAAGCCGCGCTGATCCACGATATACAGGCGACACATCGAACCGTGATTTTGGATGTTTTTGAACACGAACCGCTGATTTCAGCAGAACTTCTGGATCTAGTGACTTTGGTCACCCCGCATATTGCCGGCTATAGCCTGGAAGGCAAGGCACGTGGTACCCAGATGATCTACGAAGCTTTTTGTCAAACTTTTGGTTTTGCAGCCAATAAACAGTTTGAATCCCAGCTGCCTGTCTGTGAGCAGTTTTTTCAGGGGCAGGATTTAAAAATGGCATTGCAACAGCATTTGGCGCAAATTTATGACATTGCTCGTGATGACGCCAATCTACGTGCTTGTGTCAAGGATGGTCAGGTGGATCAGCAAGCTTTTGATCATTTACGTAAAACCTATCCGCTGCGCCGTGAGTGGGCAGCACACGGTGGGCCGAAGGCATGACGATGACTTATCAGCCGACTTGTGACCTTCAATCCATGCGTGCCCGGGCAACCTTATATCATCAAATCCGTCAGTTTTTCGCTGAGCGGGATGTATTAGAAGTCGAAACACCGATTTTGTCTCAAGCAGGTGTGACTGATGTGCATTTAGCCTCGGTACAGGCCCAGCGTCATGTGCTGGGTAAAGCGCATACCCATTATTTACAGACCTCACCCGAATTTGCCATGAAGCGCTTATTGGCCAGTGGCAGTGGACCCATTTATCAAATCTGTAAAGTCTTCCGTGATGATGAGCATGGGCGTAAGCACAATAGCGAATTCACCATGCTGGAATGGTATCGCCCAGGATTTAGCTTAAAAGATTTGATGTTTGAAGTATCTGATCTGTTGAATGTGACCTTGAAAGCACGTTTTGGCGAAATCCGTCCGACCATTCTGAGCTATAAACATGCTTTCATGGATCGTTTGGATCTCAATCCGCTTCAAGCAACTTTGCAGGAACTGAAAGACTGCTGTCGCCGTGTTGGACTCAATCTGGATTTGGGCGAGGATCGTCTCGGTTATATCGACCTGTTATTTTCACATATGGTTGAACCAAGTCTGGGTTTTGATACTGCAGTATTCCTGACCGATTTTCCACCTGAAATGGCCTCTCTGGCTAAAACCCGAATCGATGAAGATGGTGAACTGGTCGCTGCGCGTTTTGAACTGTATATCGAAGGTTTAGAATTGGCCAATGCTTATGATGAACTGATTGATGCCGACGTATTGCGTTCGCGCTTTGAGGCAGATAATGCTGAACGAGCCAAACTTGGCTTGCATGTCATGCCCATCGATGAATATTTACTGGGGGCTTTGCCGAACATGCCGGAATGTTCAGGGATTGCCTTGGGAATTGACCGTTTGTTGATGATTGCAACCAATCAAATGAAACTGGAACAGGTGATTACTTTCCCGGCAGATATTTCCTGATGGTACTGATTCAATATTTCTCAATTCCTTTTTTGATAAAGAGAAATTAAGCTATTAAAAAAGCACCCGAAGGTGCTTTTTTATCATTCAATCGCTACGGTTTGTTGCGCTTTGAGCTCACCAAGTGCCTGAATTCGTCGTTCAATCAGCATCTCGCCAATATCCGGACCTTGAATATCGGCAGGCAGGTCTTGCGCCTTGATGGCACGTACGGTCTGCATGGCATCAAGGACGTATTGCGCTTGTGGATAGGCACGATCTTCCAGACCCAGGCGGCCACGTGAATCACATTCACAAGCCTGGACGAAAGCTTCGACACGTTCAGGGCGACGTAATACATCCAGACGTTGCAATAATCGCCATAAGGTTCCCGGCTTAAGATTAAATGCCTGATGGCATTTCAGATGCTCTTTGCACACCGCCAAAGCCAGCTGCTTGGTATACGTCGGCACTTTTAAGCGGTCACACAGTTCATTTACTGGCTTGATGCCACGTTCTTCATGCATGATATGTCGCGGTAATTCTTCAACCGGAGTCAAAGCCTTGCCTAAATCATGCACTAAAACGGCAAAACGTACATCCAGGCTGTAGTTTTGACGGCAAGCCTGCTGCAAGGACATCATGGTATGAATGCCGCAGTCAATTTCCGGATGATATTCAGGGCGTTGTGGAATGCCATATAAAGCATCAATCTCAGGGAATAGCACCTTTAAAGCACCACATTGACGTAATACTTCAAAATACACATCAGCATGACGTTCGGATAAAGCACGGGAAGTTTCTTTCCAGACGCGTTCCGGCGTCAATGCATTTAATTCACCCGATTCAGTCAAGCGTTGCATTAACGCCAAAGTTTCATCGGCAATCACAAAGCCTGCACTGGTATAACGGGCAGCAAAACGGGCTATTCGCAGCACGCGTAATGGATCTTCGACAAAGGCATCGGAAACATGACGTAGAATCCGGTTTTCCAGATCCTGTTGACCACCATAAGGATCATAAACCTGGCCGGCATCATCCATGGCCATGGCATTAATGGTCAGGTCACGCCGAATCAGATCCTGTTCTAACGTAACGTTGACATCGGTATGAAACTCAAAACCATGATAACCGGCGCCAGATTTACGTTCGGTACGCGCCAGTGCATATTCTTCTTTTGTTTGGGGATGTAGAAAAACAGGGAAATCTTTGCCTACGGGCTGATAGCCTAAGTCAAGCATTTGCGCGGGAGTTGCACCAACGACCACATAATCTTTTTCGTGATAGGGGTGTCCGAGCAAATGATCTCGAACTGCGCCACCTACTAAATAAACTTGCATGAAAAAACCTCTATTCTTACAAGCATCATGCTACAGAATAGAGGTTTTCTCAAGTTAAGAAACGAGGCTGATGCGTCGTTATCTTGTCATTGGCTTAAAGTGCATCTTGTTCCGCTTGCTGGATTTCTGCAACAGTCAGTGCAGTCATGTTGATCACACGGCGCGTGGTCGCAGTCGGCGTCAAAATGTGGACAGGTTTCGCAGCACCCAACAGAATTGGACCAATCGTCACGTTGTTGCCTGAAGTTGCCTTTAACAGGTTAAACGAGATATTGGCAGCATCCAGATTCGGCATGATCAGCAAGTTTGCAGAGCCTTTGAAACGTGAATTCGGGAATGCAAACTGACGAATGTTTTCATCCAGTGCAGCATCACCGTGCATTTCACCTTCAACTTCCAGCTCAGGCGCGATTTCAGACAGGATGTCATACACCTTACGCATTTTTTGCGCACTGGCATCATGCTGGTCTGAACCGAAACTCGAGTGAGAAAGCAGGGCAATACGTGGTGTCATACCAAAACGGCGAACTTCTTCAGCGGCCAGAATGGTCATTTCGGCCAGCTGTTCAGCCGTTGGGTTGGTATTCACATAGGTATCGGCAATGAACAGGTTACGGTCTTCAAGCATCAAGGCATTCAGGGTAAAGAAGGTGTTATGACCATCTTTCTTGCCAATGATGTTGCTGACGAAGTCCAGATGAATATCGTAGCTTGAATAAGTACCACATAGCATACCGTCTACCATGCCATGTTTCACCAGCATCGCTGCGATTAGGGTAGAGCGGCGACGTGCTTCACGCTGTGCATATTCAGGCGTTACACCCTTACGCTGCATGATGTTGTAGTAATCGTCTGCAAACATTTCATAGTTCGGGTTCTTTTCTTGATCAACAATCGTGATATTCACGCCATCTTCAAGACGTAGACCCAATTTTTTAATGTTGGCTTCAATGACAGCTGGACGGCCCACCAGAATCGGAATTGCCAAACCGTCATCTACCGCAATTTGAACTGCACGAAGTACACGCAGGTCTTCACCTTCTGCATAAGCAATACGTTTAGGATCAGATTTAGCCTGTTCAAAGATCGGTTTCATCATGAATGCAGAGTTGTAGACAAACTCAGACAAACGTTGACGATAATGCGAAAAATCTGTGATTGGACGTGTTGCCACACCAGAATCCATTGCCGCTTGTGCCACAGCAGGTGCGATTTCTAGAATCAGGCGTTGATCCAGTGGGCCTGGAATCAGGTATTCACGGCCAAATGATGCTGATTTCTCACCATAAGTTGCCGCATCAGCTTCAACGTGTGCCATGCGTGCAATTGCATGGACACAGGCAATTTTCATTTCTTCGTTAATGGTGGTTGCACCAACGTCCAGCGCACCACGGAAGATGTACGGGAAGCACAGTGCGTTATTCACCTGGTTCGGATAGTCAGAACGGCCGGTTGCCATGATCACGTCATCACGTACTTCATGCGCATGTTCAGGCAGAATTTCTGGATCCGGGTTTGCCAAGGCAAAGATGATCGGATCTTCAGCCATGACCTTGACCATCTCTTTGGTCAGAATGCCTGCAGCAGACAGACCAAGGAACATGTCTGCGCCTGCAATCACGTCACCGAGCTGAGTAGCTTCAATATCTTGTACATAGGCTTTCTTAGATTCATCCAGGCCTTCACGATGCGTAGTCAGCAGACCGCGTGAATCGGCAACGATGATATTCTCTTTTTTAGCACCCAGGGCGCAAAGCAGATTCAAACAAGACAGTGCAGCAGCGCCCGCGCCTGAAGCCACGATCTTGATCTCTTCAATTTTTTTGCCGTTGATTTGCAATGCGTTGAGGAGTGCAGAACCCACAATAATTGAAGTACCGTGCTGATCATCATGGAATACCGGAATATTCATGCGTTCACGCAATTTTTGCTCGATATAGAAACACTCTGGCGCCTTGATATCTTCAAGGTTAATCCCGCCGAAAGTTGGTTCTAATGCAGCGACAATATCGACAATTTTGTCTGGATCATTTTCAGCGATTTCGATATCGAATACATCAACGCCAGCAAATTTTTTGAATAATACGCCTTTACCTTCCATAACTGGTTTAGAAGCCAAAGGGCCAATATTACCCAGACCCAATACCGCAGTACCGTTGGTCACTACAGCGACCAGGTTGCCACGTGCTGTATACAATGCAGCAGTTGAAGGATCGCGTTCAATCTCAAGACATGGTGCAGCTACGCCAGGCGAGTAAGCAAGGGCCAAGTCACGTTGGTTGACCAATTGTTTGCTTGGTGTAACGCTTATTTTCCCCGGGGTAGGAAATTCGTGATAGTAAAGGGCCTGTTGCTTTAAAGATTGTTCGTCCATCAGTCTCTCGATCGTTGTAAAGATTACCCGGTCAGCGGGCAAAGAATTTATTTATGTTCCTGAATATACCATTTGTTGGCCAGTTCGGACAGACAAAGACGGCCGTTTTTCCAACAAACTTATTGTGGTCGGGTATGGACTTAGACTTGAGATATATAAGTCTGATGTGTCTTGTCTCGTACTAAATAAGCGGTTGCTTCCTGTTCCGGAAGCGGTTTGGAAAATAAGTAACCTTGGGCAATATCACATTCTAAATCACGTAGATATTCTAGCTGCTCTTGGGTCTCGATCCCTTCCGCGACCACGGTCATGCCCATGGCTTTACCCATAGCCACCATGGCACTGACAATCGCTGCCTGCTTGTTTTCCCCAATCTTGCAAACAAAACTGCGATCAATTTTTAAAGTATTAATAGGAAAATCAGCAAGATAGGAGAGCGAGGAATAACCTGTGCCGAAATCATCCAGGGCAATATGAATGTGTCGCTGTTTGATCTCATTCAGCAGGTTTTTGACCGCTTCCGAATTTTCGATTAAAGAAGATTCGGTAATTTCTAGTTCCAGACTGGCGCCAGAAATCTGGTTGTCTGCAATGGCCTGGTCCAGATCATCAAGTAATTGACCACGACGCAATTGCTGCGCCACGATATTGACTGATACACAAATATGATTAAAGCCTAGATCATTCCATTGGCGAATCTGTTTAGCGGCCTGCTGGATCACTAGACGGCCAATATCTGAAATCAGGCTGGTCTGTTCAGCTAATGGGATAAACAGCCCGGGTGTAATAATGCCTTTTTCTGGATGATTCCAGCGAATCAGCGCTTCAAAGCCATAAATGCTTTGATCGCTAAAATTGATTTTTGGCTGATAAAATACCACCAGTTCATTATTCTGGATCGCTTTACGCAAATCCCGTTCCAGAAAAACCCCTTTGTTCTGTAATGAATGATTTTCACTGGAATAAAAATGAATGGTGTTGCCACCCAGATTTTTGGCTTCGTTCAATGCCTGTTCGGCACAGTTATTTAAATAATCCAGCTGACGGCCATGATCCGGATAAAATGCCACGCCCATGGACAGGGTAATCACATGATCCTGGCCGTAAATATTAAACGGTCTGCTAAAGGCCTGAGCGATGCGTTCACAATGGTGCTGAACTGAAGGGCGAATATGTGAGATTTCATAGAGAATCGCAAAATCATCGCCATTTAGATGTGCCACAAATAGCGCTTCTGCATTGGTTATGCGCAGCCGCTGTGCCACCTGACGTAAAAGTTCATCACCGCCATTATTGGACAGGTATTCATTCAATGGGCGGAAACGGTCGATGTTAAGCCGAATCACAGCCATCTCTTTAATAGAGTCTTTTTGCGAAACCAGATACTGATGTAGCTGATAATTATAATAGAAGCGGTTCGGTAAATCGGTCAGCGTGTCATAATTTTCCAGATAGGACAGGCGCTGTTCCTGTAATTTACGTTCAGTCAGATCTGATACGATGCCAATATAATGGGTAATCCGGCCTTCATCATCAGTCACGGCATTAATATGCAGCCATAAGGTCGACTCTTTGCCAGACAGAAATTTTGCATAGACCTCTCCATCATAAGAGCCAATCTTTTGAATCTGTTTGACAATATTGGCCTGAAAAGTACGTTGCTGGGATTTATTTTGCACTGCAATATCAAATAGGGACTTACCAATAATCTGATGCCGCTCAAAACCGCTCAGGTATTCGTAGTGAGGATTCACATCGATATAATCTAAATCAGGATTCAAAATGAAAATCCCTTCTGCGGCCTGTTCCAGTACACTGGCTACCAGCTTTAAACGCTCTTGAGACAGACGTTCCTGTTGAATATCACGACGGATACCAACCATTCTTAAGGGTTTGTTATTGTTAGGGTCACGGCTGATTACCCGACCAATGTCATGTACCCAGCTCCATCCACCTTCACTGAGCCTGATCCGGTAGGTAGCATCGTAGCGTTCAGTCTGACCGCGTAGGTGCTGTTTCATATTGCGTTTAAAATGGTCCAGATCATCCGGGTGGATCAGATGCTGTAATTGCAGATGATGATTTTTGGAATCACGCAGAATCTTTTCATCTTTATGATTGGTGAGGGTGATGTTGCGTGCTTGAATATTCCAGTCCCAAGGACGAATACCGGCAATTTTATGTGCCAGTTCTAGATCTTGCTGCTTATTCTTCAGATCCTGATTGATCTGCTCGATATCATAGGTACGTTCCCGTACTTTCTGTTCCAGCAACTGATTGCTGAGCTGTAATTGGAGTTCAATATCTTTGGATTTATTGACTTCAGTTTTGAGTTGCTGACACAGTTCATCAGTCCAATGCACTTGCTGTTCGGCATTTTTCACCAGAATATCATTTTCCGCATACAGACGTGAGGTGCGGCTGTGAATTCGATAACTACTTGTCGCGCACAGCAAAATCACAATCATGGCGAAGTTTAAAGCCAGCGCAAAGAAAGGATTGGAATGACCTATATGATAAATTTGCGACAGTAAAAACGGCAGTAAAGACGGTAGAAATGCCAGGCAGAAATAACTTAGTTTCTGGGTCAGGTAGGTTAAACCAAAAGCTTGGCTCACAATCAGCAACAAGGCGGACAAGGTCAGTGCTTCAATATCGTTAAAGGCTGGGTTAGCTTGAGGCAAATAATAGTAAATGGTAAAAATACCTGCCGCGATACTGATCCCCACAGCCAGACTTTGAATCTGTAACCAGCGATGCGCACTTTTTTGGTTATAGTACTCAGGTTTAAAGTACAGCGTACTCACCAGCCAGCACATGCTGACAAGGAGCTCTGTCAGAATAAACCAGGTATTAAAATAGGTATTAGACGGACTATATTGAATGTGATAAATACAAAAAATATAAAGGCAGATCACCATTATGCTGAGCAAAAAATAGCGACTATGACGCAGCGTGTTCGCAATCTGAGCATCATGTAGGTGCTGCTGAATATAATCGTCTGGATTATCAATCATGTGAGTCAATGCCTGTATTCATCCTATACGGTTTTCGTCCTTGTGCATTGTTATTATAAAACCCCCCAGGAAATGTGTGAAAATCAATTAATAAGTAGTTGTTATTCTTTAGTCGAGATTAGTTGTCTTAAAAATAAAAATCAACAAAATTAAAGACAAAATTTTACCTACCCGATGAACTAAAGCACATAATTTAAAATTGACAGGGCTACAACAGGGGCAGTTTCAGTACGCAGTACACGCTCGCCTATACACCAGTTACGAAAACCTTTGTGGTTGGCGGCATTAATTTCCGCTTCACTCAGACCTCCTTCGGGACCAATCAATAAGGCAAGATCCAAGGTCGCATCTGCCAGTACATCTGTTTCATCTTTATTAGGTGCTAAAACCAGTTTGGTGTTTGGCAATTTATTTTCCAGCCATTTTTCTAGGGAAATAGGTGCTAAAATCTTGGGTACAATGTTTAGACCACATTGTTCACAAGCGGCAATAGCAACACCTTGCCAGTGATCCAGTTTTTTCTGGTCGCGATCATACTTTAAACGCATTTCACAACGATCTGAAGTCAGCAGCTGAATCTCGGATACGCCCAGTTCGACTGCTTTCTGAATCGCATAATCCATACGGTCGCCTTTGCTCATCACCTGACCCAGCAACGCTTTAAACTTAGGGGTGCGATTGGCAGGATTAAATACATTGACCGAAACTGTGGCTGATTTTTTCGCAACTTCAGTAAGGGTCACGTCATATTCGCCACCCTGTCCATTGAACAGGGTCGCGCTTTCACCGACTTGTGCGCGTAAAACCTTTACCCAATGATGAAATACAGTTTCCGTAAGCTCAAGGCTGACATCAACAGTTAAATCAGCATCTATATAAAAACGTGGCATTAATCGTTCTACTCAAAAAATCGGCGAAATAAGGGGGTTAAGCTAAACCAAGATCGGTCACCAGCTGACGAGTCGGGTCAGTAGTGTTCATGGTGTAAAAATGCAAACTTGGTGCACCACCTGCAAGCAGACGCTCACAGAATTTAACTACAACTTCATGGCCAAAGGCTTTAATGCTGGCAGTATCGTCACCATAAGTTGCCAGTTGCTTGCGAATCCAGCGTGGAATTTCAGCACCGGTACCATCAGCAAAGCGAATCAGGTTGCTGGCATTGGTAATTGGCATGATGCCAGGTGCAACTGGAATATCGATTCCTGCTTTCTGGATACGATCTACAAAGTAAAAGTAAGCATCTGGATTGAAGAAAAACTGGGTTAAAGCGGCATTGGCACCGGCCTGAACTTTTTCAACAAAGTGCTGAATATCTTGATCAAAGCTTTCTGCCTGAGGATGCATTTCCGGATAAGCTGCGACTTCAATCTTAAAATGATCGCCTGAATGCTCGCGGATAAAGCGAACCAGATCAGCTGCATAAGGTAATTCACCCAAACCCACTTGGCCTGAAGGCAAGTCACCACGCAGGGCAACAATACGGTTAATGCCTTGAGATTTATACAGGTCTAGAAGTTCAGCAATACGTGCTTTGTCATCACCAATACAAGACAGGTGAGGGGCGACAGGTGCACCTTTGCCATTAAAGTCATTGATAGTAGACAGGGTGCGTTCACGAGTGGAACCACCAGCACCATAGGTCACAGAAAAGAATTCTGGGTTTAAGAGTTGTAACTCTTGATGTACAACCTTGAGTTTTTCCGCGCCTACATCAGTTTTGGTTGGGAAGAATTCAAATGAAATTGGAATCTGTTTAGACATGTTCAAATCCTTTTTATAAATACTTATTGATTTGACCTCTCCCTAACCCTCTCCTAGGAGGAGAGGGAACTTTTCCCCTAAACTAATAAAGTGCTAAGTTCCTTCTCTTGCGCCATATATGGCTCAGGGAGAAGGTTAGGATGAGGGTAAAACTAAAAACTTAGTATTTATAAGCATCCGCTTTAAACGGACCTTCAACTTGAACGCCTAAGTAGTCAGCTTGTTCTTGAGTCAATTGAGTCAAGACACCACCGAAACCAGCAACCATCGCAGCAGCAACCTCTTCATCTAATTTCTTAGGAAGTAGTTCTACACGAATTTGTGCAGCTTTTTCAGATTCTGGAAGATCAGCAAATTTCTCAGCGAATAAATGCATTTGACCCAATACCTGGTTGGCAAATGAACCATCCATAATACGTGATGGGTGACCAGTCGCATTACCAAGGTTCACCAAACGGCCTTCAGAAAGAAGGATCAGGTAATCATTTTCATTTTCTGAACGATACACTTGGTGTACTTGAGGTTTAACTTCAACCCACTTGTAGCCACGTAGGTAAGCTGTATCAATTTCAGTATCAAAGTGACCAATGTTACATACAACAGCGCCCGCTTTTAATGTATCAAGCATTGCTGAATCACAAACGTGGTAGTTACCCGTTGTTGTAACGATAAGGTCAGTGTTTTGAAGAAGGTCAACATTGATATCTTCTTTCTTGCCTGTTTGCACGCCATTTTTGTATGGAGATACAACTTCGTAACCGTCCATGCATGCTTGCATTGCGCAGATTGGGTCAACTTCAGTTACACGTACAATCATGCCTTCTTGACGAAGTGATTGCGCAGAACCTTTACCTACGTCACCATAACCGATTACAAGTGCACGACGGCCAGATAAAAGCATATCTGTACCACGTTTGATTGCATCGTTCAGTGAGTGACGGCAACCGTATTTGTTGTCGTTTTTAGACTTAGTCACAGAATCGTTTACGTTGATTGCAGGAACTTTTAAAGTACCGTCACGTAACATTTCATACAGGCGTTGAACACCTGTCGTCGTTTCTTCAGTGACACCATGAATTTTTGCAATCACTTCTGGATATTTTTCATGAACAAGTAGCGTTAAATCACCGCCATCGTCAAGAATCATGTTGGCATCCCAAGGCGTACCATTTACATTGATTTGTTGTTCAAGACACCACATGTATTCTTCTTCAGTTTCGCCTTTCCAAGCAAATACAGGAATGCCCGCAGCAGCAATTGCAGCGGCAGCATGGTCTTGAGTCGAGAAGATGTTACATGAAGTCCAACGAACTTCAGCGCCTAATTCAACCAGTGTTTCAATTAAAACAGCTGTTTGGATTGTCATGTGGATACAACCCAGAATTTTAGCGCCTGCCAGTGGTTTTGCTGCTGAGTAGCGTTTACGCAGGCCCATGAGGGCTGGCATTTCAGCTTCAGCAAGTTTAATTTCTTTACGGCCGTAATCAGCAAGTGAAATATCAGCAACTTTGTAATCTGTAAATGAAGCAGTAACCGCGTTCATCAGGATCTCCTAGGAAAAAATAGATTGGATCGTTCTGTTCGCGGATGCCGTTGTTGATCAGAACGAATGTCTGACCGATGGTCGAGCCTAGCGATTTTACATTTAGTGCCTGTAAAACGTCGCAGCATCCCTCGACTAGCGCCGTATTGTACTTGGAAATTGATTTTGTTCCAATCTTAAATTGATTAATATCTGACTAATAAGAAAATTTTGAGAATAAACTATGGCAGATGGCTTTGAGTATGTAATCAAAGAATGGGCCGAAATTAAGGATAGCTATAAGACGGGCAACTTAATTATTGGAAATGGTGCCAGTATTGCTTTGCACTCTAAATTTGGATTTAGTTCATTAAAAGAAGAAGCGGAAAAATTAAAACTGTTTAATGAGGATATCTCTACACTTTTTATCGAGTTTGATACATGTGATTTTGAGCTATTATTAAGATTGGTTTGGCATGCTAAATTAGTAAATAACCATTTGGAAATAATTGATCAAACAATTGATTCAGCTTACGAGAATATAAAAGAAGCTCTCATTAAAGTGGTAAAGGAAGTTCATTGTGAACATTCTGATATCGTGGATCAATTACCTCAGCTATATCAATTTACAAAACAATTTAGAACAGTAGTTTCTCTTAATTACGACTTAATCCTGTATTGGATTTTAATGTATGGAAATAGAAATGAAGATGGGCATAGATTTAAAGATTGTTTTCAAGGTAGCGGGTTATTTAGAAATAATTGGCAAGATTTGAGAAATCCTATTCGTAAGGAAAGAGAAGTTACTTTAGCTTTTTATCAGCATGGAAATTTATCTATTTTTAGAGATTCAAAAAATACCGAAACTAAAGTTCAAAAAAGGGATTTTGAAAGTTTGTTGGAAGTCATTACTTCGCAATGGGAAGATGAAAAAATACCATTATTTGTTGCAGAAGGTACGGGACAGAAAAAGCTAGAATCTATAAAGAGTAGTTCTTATTTGAGTACTATTTTCTATGAGGTGTTGCCAGTGTTAATAAGCTCAAAAGCTAATTTAGTCATTTATGGCTGAAGCTTAGGCGAGCAAGAATCACATTTGGTAAAGCAGATATTTAAGAATAAACAATCAGGTAAGGTGGCTATTTCTACTTTTGATAAGTCACAAGAAGAATGTCATCGCATTTCTATGCTTATAAGAGATATAGCCTCAGAAACAGAAATCGAGTTCTTTGATAGCCAAAGTTCTGGCTGTTGGAATAATCCTTAAATAAAAAGCCCATCATCTGACGGGCTTCTTTTCTTTATTTAGTATCTTGCTCAGCAGCATCTGCTTTATTAGTCCAGAACTCTGCTAATTCTTCATTTCCATCTACGCCTAAACCATTGGCATAAATAAAAGCAAGATCGCGCATGGCCTGAACTTCGCCCCATTCAGCAGCCTGTTTAACTAAAGAAATCGATTTCTCTACATCTTTTTCAATCACATCACCGCGACGGTAGAAACCTGCCAATTCTAAAGTCGCAGCAGGGTGCTTCTCGATATTGGCCTTGCTTAACCAATAATAGGCTAACTCAAAGTGAGATTTGGATTCTTCCGGATCTTCTTCTGCTAATTCTTTGGCATAAACGGTATAACCTTCACCTAACCAATACATTGCATCAACCAGCCCGCCGTTGGCAGCTTTCAATGCCCATTCTTCAGCCAGAATGATGTCATCATCATGCTCGCTTTGCATATACAGTTCAGCTAATTCGAATTGTGCTTTAGCATTGCCTGATAAAGCAAGATTAGTCAGGGCAGCAGAGGGAGAAACACGCTGGGTCATATCAACATCTCAAAAATATTGTGCGTAGACTAAAAGGTTTAAAGAAAAAAAGCCAATCCGAAGATCAGCTTTTAAAAAGGTATTGATGAATCAATCAATTAGATCAAGCAAATAATCCCTGAGATCGAGGCGATGAACACACAGAACATTACGATCACTTTAATTTTACTTGCCAGATAGCTTAGACTTAAACCGACCACCAGTGCTGCCAAAGTTAAACTGCCCAGCCAGTAACTAATCATATTGCTGACAGCTCCTGTACACAGGCACAGAATCAGGGCAATTATGAGCAATACCCAACCGAGAATAGTCGCAATTTGTGTTTTTGCAGGGTTGAGTTCTTTGCCAAAAATCTGTTTTTGATACTTGGACATTGAAGTAGCAATCGTAAAGAAACCCAGTGAAGTTAAAGCCCAAATCAATAAGAAGAACATCATGCCTGATTCTCCTTGAGAGCAGCTTTGGCTTTTTTAGGCGGTAAGCCTTTATGGTTTTTCACTTTTTTAAATGAAAAACAGAACAAGATCGCAAGCACCCACATCGCCAGATCAAAAGAAGCAATCATCCACTGACCATGCATGATGCTGTTCCAGATCGATTGACCGCCGGTCATGAAATTCACGATTGGGAGCAAGGCAAATGCAGCAGTGGCGAGCAGTAATAGTTCTAGCCAGGCCTGACGATGACTGCGAATCATGGCATAAAGCAAAGTCAGCAACCAGACAACAAAGAAGCTACGAATTTCCCAGTTCAAACGCATGTCGATGTCTGCTGGAATAAAACGGTTGGCATAGAAATAGGTGGCGCAGGCAATAGGTAAACCAATAATGGCTGCGATATTGGTGACTTCAACCACACGATAACCAAAAGATTTATAGCCTTGCTTCTGTTGCTGCGGTGCACGTTTGACACACCATAGAATCAAGCCGGTTGCAATCATCAAGGTGCCTACCAGGCCGGACATGAACAATAACCAGCGTAAAGCCAGATCCACGCCCCGTGCTTCATGTAATATGGTGAACACGTTATAGATACCGTTTGCGACCGAAGGCGTTTTTAGTGTGGTTTGATCTGACTTTACATCACCGGTCACACCATTGAAAGTAAGGCTCGGATAAACATTGCGATAAGCTAAGCTGACTCCGTTTAAGGCACGAAGTTCAATTTCAGCTTTTATGGTATTTGGCTGGATAATGGTTATCGTGCCAACCGGGTTGTTTTTCCATTCTTTTTCGGCTGTTTCCAATATCGGAGCCAGATCAGTTAACGGTGCAGGAGGTGCAGCTTGCATTTCATCACGAGAGCGGCGACCTTCACTGCGTGCAGGCATTTCACCGCGCTCGCCACGATTTTCTCTCTCAGCTCGCGGCAGATATTCTTCACTTTCACTACGGCTCTTGCGGGATTCAGCCTGAATGCTGTTGTCTTGAACCAAGCTCTTACGTTGATCTTGCAGAAATGCACCTCGATTTTCATAAATCTGGTTCACGCCCCAAGGCATCAGGGTAAAGAGCAGTAGTAATAAGCCACTGAAGGTAATCATGATATGAAAGGGCAGGGCAAATACCGCAGTAGCATTATGTGCATCCAGCCAAGAACGCTGACCTTTGCCGGGACGGAAAGTAAAAAAATCCTTGAAAATTTTCTTATGAGTAATTACACCACTAATAATTGCCACCAGCATGAGCAGGGTCGCAACGCTGACAATCCAGCGCGCCCAGATCCGGGGTAGGCCATACAATTCAAAGTGGAAACGGTATAAGAATGAACCGCCGCGTGTTTCACGCGCTTGCAAAACTTCACCCGTGGCGCTGTCAATCGTCACGCGAGTACCGCCACGACGTGCACGAGGATCTTCACCGGCACTACGAATATTCAGGGTAGTGGTATTTTGGCGTGAGTTAGGAAGCTGGATTGCCCAGCTGCCGGCTTCAGGATGGTGTTGTTGCAGATAAGCCAGTGCGACACGAGTTTGTTCGATTTGAGTCTTTGGTGGAACTGACTGATGAAATTCCGGTTTCATCCAGACGGTAATTTCGTTCTGAAAAAAACTTAAAGTTCCCGTTAAAAATATCACATATAAAAGCCAGCCTAAAATCAGACTGGCCCAGGTATGCAACCATGCCATTGACTGGCGCGGACCTTCTGGTTTTGCATCTATTCTCATTTTAATTTCCTAAAAGCTTATAGGCGATATAGAGCAAAACCCCGGGAATCGCGATCCCGAGCGTAGCTTTGAGCGTCTTATTCACCATAAATACCCAGATAAATGCAGCAGTATTCAAGCTAAAGCCAATCAGGGTGGCGGACATGGCAGCACTGCTTCCACTGTCGATAAAAAGCTGGGCAATCACGATCGTTGCCAGTATAGCCAGTAGATAACCGCCAACACCCGCCAGAAGAAAGCGATATAAAATCATCCCACGATAAGCCAGCATATTTGCTTTGACTTTATTTTTTCTTGAGGGATTTGGCGCAGTAACTGTTCCAGTCGCTATTGCATGCATATTCGGACTATTTATCATCGAAAATTCTATTTACAAACTTATAAAGTAATTAATGATAATGATAACAATTATTGTTTAGATTTTAAATATAGGTTGCTGAACTATTTATATGAAAAATAAGTAAAACTGGAAGTTAGGTTAAAAAAGAGAGGCGGGAAGGGAATTAAAAAAGATCAAAATATAAGGCTTACAAATAAAAACAGCGGCTCGAAGGCCGCTGTTTAAAAACAATCTATTACGAATTAGTCTTGCTGGATACCTGCAACCACCCAGTCCTGATTTGAACCTGCTGGTTTGGTGAAATGCCAGATTTCTGCAAACGGTTGTGGCAAGCTGTTCAAGTCTTCACTTACCGTACCGGTAAAGCGTACGCTAACAATATACTGGCCATTGTCAGTCGATGAATCGACGACCATCGCATTCAGATTTGAAAACTCGGCAACATCCTGATCCTGATTGCTCATGATGTCGTTATACATTGACTGATAAAGTTCAGGAGTCAGATAACGTTGAATTTCAGAAATGTTGCTTGCTGTATTCATGGACTGAATATGGTTAAAACGCTGACGCGCTACACGCAAGAATGCTGCAGGTTCAGTACCATCCGGTAACTGGCTGCCACTTTGGGTATAAGCTGCACCAAAAGGCGCGTTATTTACCGGAGCAGAACCGAACGGAGCATTATTGCTTGACGTTTGACCACCCACGTTCTGGCCAAAAATATTGGTACTGTCACCACTCCGAGGTGTGGTTGGTGCCTGAGCAAAAGGTGCTGTATTACCAGCACCGCTATTTGGTGCGTATGGGTTAGAAGCTACTTTTTTTTTTGCGCCCATTTTACGGAAAATGAAGAAGGCTACAGCAGCGGCAAGAAAGATCCAGATCCAGCCCGGAATACCACCTTTTTCCTCTTCTGCTTGAGCAGCCTGAGCTTCAGACGTTGCTACACTTTGATCATCCGCCAAGGCATTGGCAGCAACTGCACCAATCGCAGCACCGGCCACACCAGCGGCAACCATGCCGCCGACACCCGGACCAGATTTTTGCTGGGTTGCAGCACCGGCAACTGGCGCTTGTTGAGCAGGCGCAGCTTGACGAGGTTGTTGATAAGATTGAGTAGGTTGTGCAGAACGTTGCATACCGTGACTTTTACCGCCACCGGCACGTTTTGCTTCAGCTGCAAAAGGCGCAACCAATAAAACTGCTGTCAAGATACCTGTGATCAAACCGCGCTGTCGAACTTCCATTCATTTTTCCTATGAGAATAAAACCTGTTTGTACAGTCTATTTATATAGGCTTTGTGTGGAATTTCAATCAAAAATCTGTATTTTTTTGCTCTTTATACCAAATAGGCCAGTTTACAGTTAGTTGAGTTCATCACTCAGCGCCATTGCCTCGCTCAACGCTTCATGTAAACGCGCAACTGCAATAATTTGCACGCCTTCAATGGATTTTTGCGGTGCATTGCCGCGAGGGACAATAATATATTTAAACCCATGCTTGATCGCTTCTTTTAGGCGCTCCTGGCCGTTCGGCACAGGACGAATCTCTCCAGACAGTCCGACTTCACCAAAAACCGCCAGCTGTTGCGGTAAGGCTTTGCCACGAATGCTGGAAGCGCAGGCGAGAAGTACGGCCAGATCCGAACCGGTTTCGGTGATTTTCAAACCACCGACGATATTGACATAGACATCCTGGCCGGAGGTTTGCACACCACCATGCCGATGCATGACTGCAAGGAGCATATTTAGACGGTTCTGATCCAGGCCAAGCGCTACACGTCTTGGTTGGCCATGTGCATCATCGACCAGTGCCTGAACCTCAACCAGGAGCGGGCGCGTACCTTCGCGGCTGATCATTACAATTGAGCCGGGAATGGCTTCATCATAACGGCTTAAAAAAATGGCTGAAGGATTAGATACTTCGCGCAGACCTTTGTCGGTCATGCCGAACACACCGAGTTCATTGACCGCACCAAAACGGTTTTTGACCGCTCGGATCATTCGGTAACGTGAATCCGACTGGCCTTCAAAATACAGCACACAGTCGACCATATGTTCCAATACACGTGGGCCGGCCAGTGCACCTTCTTTGGTTACATGACCGACCAAGAATAAAGATGTGCCACTATTTTTGGCAAAACGGGTCAGCAGGGCCGCTGATTCACGAATCTGTGAGACACCACCCGGTGCAGATTGAAGGGTTTCGGTATACAGGGTTTGGATCGAGTCCAGGATTGCTACTGCAGGACGTTGTTGGGCCAGCACTTCACAAATACGTTCAACACAGGTTTCTGCCATGACTTTGAGCTGGTCGGTCGGCAGGTCCAGACGCTGGGCACGTAAAGCCACCTGAGACAAAGATTCCTCACCGGTCACATAAAGGGCCGGGTTTTTGGCAGATGCCATGTGCGTGGCTGTTTGTAGCAAGATGGTAGATTTACCAATCCCAGGATCACCGCCGATCAGAACCACTGAACCCGTTACCAGTCCGCCACCCAAAACCCGGTCAAATTCGCTGATACCCGTCGGCAGACGGGTTTCGTGAGAGACTGAGACCTGATTTAAGGTAGTAATGCTAGACGCCTGGCCCGCATATCCACCACCAATTTTTGGCTGGGCGCGATGCGTCACTGCCGGTGCAATGGTCACCTCAACCAGGCTGTTCCATTCCCCGCATTCAGAACATTGCCCCGACCATTTTGGATGATCAGCACCACATTGTTCACAACGATACACACTTTTTGCTTTAGCCATATTTTAAGATGAAGCGATTGAAATTGAGTGACAGCATAGCGGTGAATGCCATCGAAAACCAAGCCTTTCACCTGAAAAATCATGGTTTTTACGACAAGTCTTGTCGTTTTTATTTATGCTGATTTGAATGCTGTGCGGTAACGCCGTCTATAATGCCCGTCTTGTTATGCTGGAATGGAACAGATCTTGTCACAATTGCTGAAACATATTGATGCGATCGCACGTGAAAAAAACCGTGATGTGCTGTTTGTGCATTTTGATCATTATGTACATCCAGATCGGGATACTCATTCGGTTCGCCAAATGTTGGTCGGCTGGCTAGAGCAACAGGGGATTGCCTATATGCCGTGTTTAGGTGTGGATCAAACCGTCTATAGTGAAATCTACCTAGGTGGGCTTTATCTGGATGTACCTTTTGATCTGAATCATAAAACCTATCAAAAACTGAGTGGTTATCTGGAAGATGAACAGGGTAATATGAAAATTGAAGGCATTCAGTTTTTTGTTTTATCTTTAGAACTGGCACTGGAGCTTGAATCTGAGTGGGACAAGCTCGCCTGTAGTGGTTTACGTTCCTAAAATTTCATAATGAAAAATGGGAAAACTGAAGTATAAAAAAGCCACGATTAACGTGGCTTTTTTATACTTGGATTGAGTATTTACAAAAATTATCTATTAATACAGCTCACCCGATTTACGTCTTGCAATGAAGTCTTTCGATTCTTTGGCAATGACACCAGACAGTAATAATAATGCGATTAAGTTCGGCACCGCCATGAGGCCGTTAAAGGTATCGGCGAATAGCCAGACCAGATCCAGTGTTGCAATGCAGCCGATAAACACTGAGGCAATATAAATAATGCGATAGGGCAAAACGAATTTTTCGCCAAGTAAATAGCTGGTACATTTTTCGCCATAGTAGCTCCAGCCCAAAATGGTGGAGTAAGCGAAGAAAATGATCCCGAAAGTAACTATCCAGCCGCCAATACCGGGTAGCAGCTTGTCGAATACACCGATGGTCAATACGGCACCGGTTTGGCCTCCGAATGAATTGCCTGCCATGATATAGCCCATTACCAGAACAATACCAGTGATTGAACAGACAATAATAGTGTCAATAAACGTACCGGTCATAGACACCAGACCTTGACGGGCCGGATGGTCGGTTTTTGCTGCTGCGGCCGCAATTGGTGCAGAACCCATGCCAGCTTCGTTGGAGAATACGCCACGTGCTACACCATAACGAATCGCCGCACCAATTGCACCGCCTACTGCGGCTTCTCCAGTAAAGGCATAGGTGAAGATGATTTTAAGCGCAGGAACGACCAGTTCGAGATTATTAAAGATGATAATTAATCCCCCTGCCACATAGCCTATAGCCATAACAGGAACAATCAGTGACGCTGCTCTGGAAATCGATTTAATCCCGCCCAAAATCACCAGTGCCGAAAAGGCAGTAATAATAATACCTGTCATCCAGGTTTCGATGCCCAAGCTGTTTTGCACTGCCAATGCTACGGTATTGGACTGTACGGAGCTGCCGATCCCAAAGGAAGCCAGAGTTCCAAATAAGGCAAAAATCAGCGCCAGCCATTTCCATTTCAGGCCCCGTTCGATGTAGTACATCGGGCCACCCGACATTTCACCTTTCTCATTTTTAATTCGGTATTTGACTGCCAGAACACCTTCACCGTATTTGGTTGCCATACCAAACAGGGCAGTCATCCACATCCAGAATACAGCCCCTGGGCCACCGAGGACACAGGCAGTGGCCACGCCGGCAATATTACCTGTACCAATCGTGGCAGAAAGTGCGGTCATGAGTGAAGCGAATTGTGAAATGTCCCCTGAATGGTCAGGGTGCTTGCCAAAGACCTGTTTAAAAGCCAGTGGCAACATGCGGAACTGCCAGAACAATAAACGGAAAGTGAGGAATATCCCGGTCCCGACAATCAGTACCAGCATATAGGGACCCCAGACCCAGCCGCTTAAAGTTTCCATTAAACTTTGTAAATTTTGCATAAAATTCTTCTTATTGATCCATGTCTGTGTAGTTCGAGATATTGATTAAAAAGCAATTGCTATGCCAGATGCCTTCATCCTGAGAGCATGAAATGGCTGAATAGTATTCCATTTTTTACATAATTTTAGTGATTTGACAAGAAATTACTGGAATCTTGCAGGTCAAAAATGAAGCAGAAATGTAACCGTAGAGCGATATAAGAAAAATAAATTAACTTCTTCAATTAATCAGGAAATACAAATGATGCGAATTTTATTTTTGTATTCAGCATTTTTTACGTTAATTTGTCGCGAGTAAAACTCAAAGTTGTAATTAATAATGTCAGAAAAATATAACAATTCGTCGGCAGAGCACGGTGAATTAAAGCGGAGTTTGTCCAATCGGCACCTACAGTTAATTGCTATTGGGGGCGCCATCGGAACCGGCCTGTTTATGGGTTCGGGTAAAACCATCAGTCTCGCAGGTCCTTCGATTCTGGTGATCTATATGATCATCGGTTTTATGGTCTTTCTGGTGATGCGTGCACTGGGTGAGCTGTTACTTTCCAATTTGCAATATAAATCATTTATTGATTTTGCCACAGATCTGATCGGGCCTTGGGCCGGATACTTTGTTGGCTGGACCTACTGGCTGTGCTGGATCACCATCGGGATCGCAGATCTGTCCGCCATCATTTACTATCTGCAATTCTTCAATAATGGCTTGCCCTTTAGTCCTGAAGAGGGGGTAATGATCAGTATTGCCTCGATTGTATTTATCATAGGCCTGAATCTGGTCACGGTAAAACTGTTTGGTGAAATGGAATTCTGGTTTGCTCTGGTCAAGATTATCGCCATTGTGGTGCTGATTGCCGTCGGCTTCTGGATGATCTTTACCGGATTTACTTCTGATGCTGGAACTGTCGCTTCATTTAGTCATATTTGGGATCATGGCGGGATATTCCCTACAGGCGCGATGGGCTTCCTGGCCGGTTTCCAGATTGCCATCTTTGCCTTTGTCGGGGTAGAACTGGTGGGTACTACCGCGGCTGAAACCAAAGATCCGGAAAAGAACCTGCCAAAAGCGGTGAACTCTATTCCGATCCGTATCATTATTTTCTATGTGTTGGCACTGCTGATTGTGATGTCAGTGACACCCTGGAACCAGATTGACCCGAATGTATCGCCGTTTGTAAACCTGTTCAGTCAGGCTGGCATTGCAGCGGCTGCGATTATCATGAATCTGGTGGTGTTGTCCTCGGTAATGTCATCGATGAACAGTGGCGTATTCTCGACTAGCCGTATGCTATTCGGCCTGTCACGTGAAGAGCAGGCACCGGTGGCTTTTGGTCGCTTGAACCGTCGCGCAGTGCCTGCAAATGCCCTCTATTTCTCTGCAGTGTGTTTGTTGCTGGGTGCAGCACTTCAGTATTTTGTTCCGGATACCGTTCGGGCCTTTACCTTGGCAACGACTTTATCGACGATTCTGTTTATTTGTGTCTGGATCATCATTATCTGGAGCTATATCGTGTATTACAAAACACGTCCAGAGCTGCATGCCAAATCGACCTTTAAGCTGCCAGGTGGTTTAGTGACTTGTTGGGTCGTGATTATCTTCTTCCTGAGCATGATCGTGGTCTTGGCGCTGGAAGAGGATACCCGCCAGGCACTGATGATCAGTCCGATCTGGTTTATCCTGCTAATCATTGGATATTTTGGTTTCTATAAACAGAAACATAAATAAACCTTATCAATAAAAACGTCAGCGATCTGCTGGCGTTTTTTTTTGTCTAAAGCTACTCTCTAGCGTTTAACGCTTGGGTCATGCCGAATGATCGCGTTATACTTCATCGAAACTATTACATTAGGTGGTCAGATGCGCCAAGTCATTTGCTATATCAGTATCTTAGCGACAGGTCTTGCTCTTGCAGGTTGTGGACAGTCAGGTGCTTTGCACTTGCCGAATGATCCGAATTACGACAAGCGTGCCAAGTATCTGTTATACAAAAATACTGAAACTGAGCCTAAAGCGTCCGATGAAGAACGCGAGGCACCTGTGCAACAACAGTTTGCTGCACCTACCGATTCAGACGTTAAAACCACACCATAACGCTTTCACAGAAAGGATACCTTCATGAGTTTCACCCGCATTAATGGGGTATTGCACGCTGAGCAATGTTCATTACAACAGCTCGCGGAGCAATTCGGCACACCACTCTATGTTTATTCTAAAGCTACTTTGGAAAAACATTTTTTAGATATGGATCGTGCTTTTGATTTTATCGACCATCAAATCTGTTTTGCGGTAAAGTCCAACTCTAATCTTGCGGTATTGAATGTATTGGCCAAACAGGGTGCCGGTTTTGATATTGTGACCGGTGGTGAATTGGCGCGTGTGCTGAAAGCCGGTGGTGAGCCTTCGAAAATCGTATTTTCGGGCCTGGGTAAATCTGAAGCGGATATCAAAAAAGCTTTAGAAGTCGGGATTGCGTGCTTCAACGTCGAATCGTATGCCGAGCTGGATCGTATCCAGAAAGTTGCGGCTGAATTAAATGTCAAAGCGCCGATTTCATTGCGTGTCAATCCGGATGTCGATGCCAAAACCCATCCTTATATTTCAACCGGCTTAAAAGAAAATAAATTCGGTATTCCGTCTGATAGCGTGTTTGAAACCTATCAATATGCAGCGTCATTGCCAAATCTGGATGTGGTCGGAATCGACTGCCATATCGGTTCACAGCTGACTGAAACCCAGCCATTTGTGGATGCACTGGATCGTGTCATTGTCATGATTGACCAGTTAAAAGAGCTGGGCATTCACCTTAAACATATCGATATCGGTGGTGGTCTGGGCGTGACCTATAAAGACGAAGTGCCACCTACGGTTGAAGAATATGCCAATGCGCTGCGTCCAGCTTTAGAGAAATTGGGCCTGAAAGTCTATATGGAACCGGGCCGTAGTATTTCTGCCAATGCGGGTGTATTACTGACTAAAGTAGATCTGCTCAAGCCAACCAATCACCGTAATTTCGCGATCATTGATGCGGCGATGAATGACCTGATTCGCCCTGCGTTATATGAAGCATGGATGGACATTCAATCTGTTACACCTCGTACTGATGTCGAAACTAAAGAATGGGATGTGGTGGGTGCAATTTGTGAAACTGGTGATTTCCTGGGTAAAGAGCGTGAGCTTGCGATCAAGGAAAATGATGTGCTGGCAGTGCTTGGCGCAGGTGCATATGGTTTTGTGATGAGTTCAAATTACAACAGCCGTGGTCGTGCTGCTGAAGTAATGGTCGATGCTGATCAGGCGCATTTGATTCGAGAACGCGAAAGCATTGAATCACTCTGGGAACGTGAGCGTTTATTGCCTTAAGGATAAATCAGGATGTTATTAGAATTTACCAAGATGCATGGTCTGGGCAATGACTTTATGGTGGTTGATCTGATCAGCCAGCGTGCTTATTTAGACACTTTGACCATTCAGCGTTTGGCCAACCGTAACTTCGGAATTGGTTTTGATCAACTCTTGGTGGTTGAGCCACCCGATGTCCCAAGTGCAGACTTTAAATATCGGATTTTTAATGCCGATGGTTCGGAAGTGGAGCAATGTGGCAATGGCGTGCGCTGTTTTGCCAAATTTGTACATGATCGTCAGCTCACGACCAAAACCAAAATCAAGGTACAAACCAAATCAGGCATTGTAGAACCTGAATTGGGTGCGAATGGTCGGGTGCGGGTCAATATGGGCTATCCAAAATTCCTGCCTCAGGAAATTCCATTTGTGGCTGATGCACCGGAGAGCCTGTATGACATCGATCTTGCTGGCGGTGAAAAGCTGACCATTGATGTGGTGAATATGGGGAATCCACATGCGGTGACGATTGTACCGGATGTGATCGCTGCTGATGTCGCACGTATTGGCCCACAAGTTGAATCGCATGCGCGCTTCCCGGCACGGGTCAATGCAGGCTTTATGCAGATTATTGATGAAAAACATGCACGTTTACGCGTGTATGAGCGTGGTGTAGGCGAGACCTTGGCTTGTGGTACAGGTGCCTGTGCTGCCGCAATTTCAGGTATGCGCCGTGGTCTGCTTTCGAGTAAAGTCGAAGTTGAACTGGCAGGTGGCAAGCTGCAAATTGAGTGGAAAGAAGGCGATGTGGTCTGGATGACTGGACCAACGGCGACCGTGTATGAAGGACGTCTGGATTTACGTTATTTCCAGGGTTAAGCTTGGTTCCGCTTGAGAAAAAAGCACTGTCTGATCGATGGTGCTTTTTTTATGCTAGGATGGGAAAAACCTTAGAATTTAAATGAGATGAATAAGCTTGTTTTCCTGCCGGGTGCTTCAGGAAGCCAGCACTTTTGGCAGCCATTAAGGGTGGCATTAACCGAATATACAGATCAGCAAGTCATTGCCTATCCGGGTTTTGATGGTGTAGCGCCAAATTTAGCCATTCAAAGCCTGCATGATCTGCAAGAATTCGTGAAAAAGCAAATTGAGGATGATTCCATTCTGATTGCCCAGTCTATGGGCGGTGTCTTGGCCGTTGGGTTGACCCTCAATCATCCACAGAAAGTCAAAGGGCTGGTATTGTTGGCGACATCTGGTGGTCTGAATTTAAAAACATTTCATTGTGCAGACTGGCGAACAGATTATCGTGAACAGTTTAAAACAGCACCGGACTGGTTTGTACAAGACCAAACTGAATTTAGCCGCGTTCAGCTCACAAGTCTTGATATTCCGATCTTGCTGATCTGGGGCGATCATGATCCTTTAAGCACTATTCAGCTTGGACAATACTTGGTAGGAATTTTTAAAAATGCAAAACTGCATATTGTCCAAGGTGGAGATCATTTCTTTGCCAACACTCATGCAGATCAGGTTGCAATCCTGATTCAAGGTTATCTGGAGCAATTTTAAATGCAGCAAGCAGTGATTGTGCCACCTCAACTCTTGCTCAATATGTGGCTGAAAGAGCGTGAAATTCAGAACCAATCCAAACATACCTTGCAAGCCTATGAACGTGATGTCTCGGATTTTTTAGAATTTTGCCAGCGTGAACAGCTCAATTTAAACGATGTAGAAGCCACCGATTTACGCCAGTTTCTGGCTGAAAAAGTCGAACAGCATCAGCTCAGTCCCAGCAGTCTGCAACGTATGCTTTCGGCTATTCGCCAGTTTATGAAATGGGCCGAGCAGGCTCAGCATATGGCTTTTAATCCGGCGGATGATTTTCAGTTAAAACGTCAATCGCGCCCTTTGCCGGGCATGGTGGATATTGAAACAGTCAACCAGATTATTGATCAGCCTGCGCCTGAAAATGAAATACAGCAGCAAATGTGGCTTCGGGACAAAGCGATGTTAGAGTTGCTTTATTCCAGTGGGCTGCGTCTGGCAGAACTGCAAAGCCTGACAATTAAAGATATTGATTTCAACCGGCAGTTATTACGTATTACTGGTAAAGGAAATAAGACCCGGATTGTGCCTTTTGGCTCCAAGGCCAAAGACAGCGTGATGGCCTGGTTGCAAGTCTATCCCTTATGGAATGGCGATTTTGTGCCGGAGGCGAATGTATTTATTACCCAGAAGGGCAATCCGCTCGGTGCAAGACAGATTGAGAATCGGGTCAAGTTTCAGGCGCAGCGCGCAGGCGTCAATGTGGATCTGCATCCGCATTTGTTAAGACATTGTTTTGCCAGTCATATGTTGTCGAATAGCCGGGATTTGCGCGCGGTACAGGAAATGCTGGGACACAGTAATTTAACCACCACGCAAATTTACACCCACGTTGATTTTGACCATCTGGCTCAGATTTATGATCAGGCCCATCCGCGTGCACAACATAAAGAAGACTGATCATGTGCCAAGTGTTATAGAATAAAAATCATGAAAATTGTATTTTTGGCACAAAACTTTCATATATAAATCTTAAAATGGAATTGAACTGAACATTGGCGTTGGGATGGGCATTTCACTATTGTCTTATTCGTTAAATGCGCCATTTCAGGTATAACAATAAATAGTATTTAATATTTAAAATGAATATTGCTGAGCAGCGTCTCAGTATTTGACCGATGGGAGGTGACATGGACACACTGGTAATTGCGGACATAGAGCAAAAATATGCACAGTTAAGTGAAGCTCAAAAAGAAATGTTTGCAGGTTATGGTTTGCGACAAATCAAGCATTTTGTGGACATTAGCTTACCCAATCTTGAAGTGACTTTACCTGAAGGCGCCATCATTCAAGGGATTAATGTCGATGGGAAAGTTCAGGCCTTTAATGTGGCGACTGGACAATACTATTTATGGATTTCTGACCTGCAATGGCAATTGTCGAATCGTGCGACCCAAGCGGTCGATTTAAAAGAAGATGCGATTGCGATTTGGCAAATTTTTGAATTGTCAGACTATGAATTGGTGGATTTAAGCCATGTACATCGTGATTTTTTAGCACAAGAAACTGAGTAAATTCTGAAGCATCCACACAACATAAAAATAAGATTCAGTCCTGTGGTTTGGGTTTGCCTAAAAGGAAAAGGTTGTCTTCTATAGGCAACCTTTTCTTATAGTAGAACTAATCTATGCGCTTGCAGCACAGGTTAGGTTTAAGCAAGCTACGATTATGCAAATCTTAAATTAAGAACATAGCTTCATTATCTAAAATCAGTTTGCCTATAAATCTTCTAAAGGTAGCTGGAAACTCTGTTTAATAATCTGACTCGGTAAATCTGTTTTGACACTGGTAATACCATTTTTTTTGGTTAGATGTGTGGACTGAAATTTACGGTAACTTTCCAGATCAGGCACCACGACTTTCAGCATCGCATCACTTTCCCCTAGAATAATGTAGCACTCCATCACCTGAGGCAGTTCTTTCATCGCCTCAATAAAAGTATCAATGGTTTCGGCATCCTGACCGACCAGCCAGATGCGCGAAAATAAAATCAGCTGAAAACCAATTTTTTGTTGGTCGACAATAGTCGTGTAATTCTGAATGACGCCTGCATCTTCTAGTAATTTCACCCGGCGTAAACAAGATGAAGGCGAAAGTCCGATTTCACGTGCCAGATCATTATTCTGAATACGGCCATTGGCCTGTAAATGTCGAATGATATTTTTATCAATTCGATCAAGTTTTACCTGTACAGACTTGGTGGATATTTTCATAAGTTAGAATAATATTCGAAAAATAATACTTATTATAAAATAAATTGAAAGCCAATTTTGTAAAAAATCGCAGATACTTATTTCACTTCCTAGAGTTTGAAAGGAAAAGGAAATGTCTGTATTTGTACTCTTTGCACTGACTGTGCTTCCCCTGATTTTTACGCCTGGACCCGATATGTTATTTATCCTGTCTCAAGTGATGGGTAAAGATGCAAAAGCAGGCATGATGGCAACCGTAGGGGTGTGTTGCGGTTATCTGGTGCATTCGATCCTGGTGGCACTCGGAATTGCCGCGATTATTGTGTCCTTTCCGGTGTTATTTGAAGCGATTCGCTGGATCGGCATTGCTTATCTGCTGTATTTGGCCTTTAGTTTGCTCAAATCGGTATTCAGTAAAAATGCGCTGAACATTGAGAAAAAAACGTCAGCCAATCCGATTAAAAAAGGTTTTTTTACTGCGCTGTTAAATCCGAAAGGTATGTTGATTTATTTTGCGATTTTGCCGCAGTTTATTGATAAATCGGCCAATACTGTCAGCCAGGGTTTGATTCTGTCTTTTATTTTTATCAGTCTGATTTTTTTGGTGTATTGTGGCTTAAGTATTTTATTTAGCAAGATCAGCCAGAAAACCCAAATGGATGAACGTAAACAAAAATGGGTGGATGGAACTTCTGGTGGTTTACTGGCACTTGCCGCAAGCTGGTTAATCATCAATTAATCCGGTTGAAAAAAGCATACTGTTCGCAGTATGCTTTTTTTATGATTGCGAAGATTTGAAAATAAATATTCACTTTGTCGGCGTAGGATTCAATGCGCTGGTTTATTATTTGGTCAATTTGTCTTTATATTGGGTTTAATTCGCTCTCAAGAAGAATTCTGTCCAAAATGACAAAAGCTGACATACGTATATTCCGGCTGTTTTACTTCAAGCTGCTTTAAATCAATTTAAATTAAAATTGATCAATCAAAACTTCTGATGTGATTAATCAGATAAAAAAATAATATAAATCAATGATTAAATTTTAAGTAAATATTGATACATTTCATTGTAATAAAATGATAACAATTAATTGTGAACGCATCGTTCAGGGAAAATTACGCATTTTTACAGCTCTTTGTTGAATTGTGACTTGACCGAAATGCCGTACACATTGCAAGATAGGGCACCTAAAAAATTTAAGTGAAGAGTTACACTAACTTTTCTCAACATTTACATTTGCTAAAACAGCCGAGGATTACATGAAGGCTCTTGTTGCTGTAAAACGTGTGGTTGATGCCAACGTTAAAGTTCGTGTTAAACCGGACAACAGTGGTGTTGACTTAACTAACGTTAAAATGTCAATTAATCCATTCTGTGAAATCGCAGTGGAAGAAGCGGTTCGTTTAAAAGAAAAAGGAACTGTTTCAGAAATCATTGTTGTTTCTATTGGTCCTAAAGAAGCCCAAGAACAAATCCGTTCTGCAATGGCTCTTGGCGCTGACCGCGGTATTCTGGTTGAAGCTGATGACAGCCAACTGGGTGCGCTGGAAATCGCTAAAATTCTGAAAGGCGTTGTTGACGCTGAGCAACCACAATTGATCCTTCTGGGTAAGCAAGCCATTGATGACGACTCTAATCAGGTTGGTCAGATGCTGGGTGCTTTATTGGGTGCAGGTCAAGGTACATTCGCTTCTGAAGTGAAAGTAGATGGCGACAAAGTACAAGTAACACGTGAAGTAGACGGCGGTTTACAAACTGTTGAACTGACACTTCCAGCAATTATTACCACTGACTTGCGTTTGAACGAGCCACGTTATGCGGCACTTCCAAACATCATGAAAGCGCGTAAAAAACCGCTGGATACCAAGTCACCTGCAGATTTCGGTGTAAACCCTGCAACTAAACTGAAAACAGTGAAAGTTGAATCACCTGCAGAGCGTAAAGCTGGCGTACAAGTGAAGTCTGTAGACGAACTTGTAGAAAAATTGAAAAATGAAGCGAAAGTGATCTAATACAGAAGGATAAAAATCATGAGTATTTTAGTTATCGCTGAGCACGACAACAAAGCATTAAACGCTGCTACTTTAAACGTTGTTGCTGCGGCGCAAAAAATCGGTGGTGATATCACTGTATTGGTTGCTGGTTCTGGCGCTCAGGCAGTTGCTGACCAGGCGGCTAAAGTTGCGGGCGTAAGCAAAGTATTACTTGCTGATGACGCTGCTTATGTAAACCAATTGGCTGAAAATGTGGCTAAACTTGTTGCTGAATTAGGTAAAGGCTATACACATATCCTTGCTGCCTCTACAACGACTGGTAAAAACATTTTGCCACGTGCAGCTGCGCTTCTTGACGTAAGCATGATTACTGACATCATTGCAGTTGATGGTCCTAAGACCTTCAAACGTCCGATCTATGCAGGTAACGCGATTGCAACCGTAGAATCAGGCGAAGATGTTGTACTGGCAACTGTTCGTGGTACAGCATTTGATGCTGTTGCTGCTGAAGGCGGTTCTGCCTCTGTAGAAGCTGCTACTGTTGCTGGCGATGCAGGCGTTTCTAAGTTTATCAACGAAGAAATCGTGAAATCTGAACGTCCTGAACTGACAGCGGCTCGTATTGTTGTTTCTGGTGGTCGTGGTGTAGGTTCAGGTGAGAACTATCACGCGATCCTTGATCCGTTGGCTGACAAGCTGGGTGCTGCTCAAGGTGCATCACGTGCTGCGGTAGATGCTGGCTTCGTACCAAACGATATGCAAGTGGGTCAAACTGGTAAAATCGTTGCACCTGACCTGTACATCGCTGTAGGTATCTCTGGTGCGATTCAGCATTTGGCTGGTATGAAAGAATCTAAAGTGATCGTTGCGATCAACAAAGATGAAGAAGCACCAATCAATGCAGTTGCTGACTACTGGTTGGTAGGTGATCTGAATACTGTTATTCCTGAATTGGTTTCTAAAATCTAATTCCTGAATCAGATTCGAAAAACGCCTCTTGGTCTTAGTACCAAGAGGCGTTTTTTATTGGAAAATTTTTAAAGATACTCTGTAGTCGAAACTAAAGTGGGTCATTTGGATGAAAAGTGATAAAATCCCGGTTTGCTTTTTCTCCTGTTTTTAATCATGTCTTTTTCCAAAATCGCCCATATCCTGTTCATTAGTTTCCTGCTGATTGCGCTTTATTTGGGTATTTGTATTCATACTGCCCTGAATGCACCAGCTTCGGTAACTCAGTATTTATTTAGTGAATCAGGCGCTTTTGAAGTCATGAGCCCATGGTTATGGTATTTGCTGGCAATACTATGTTTGCTTAATGTTGAAATCAAACCCAATACCCGAATGTTTACGGCTATAGCAGCGACATTGCTGGGATTAAGGGAAATGGATTTTCATAAGCAGGTATTTGAAATGAGTTTTATCAAAACTAATTTCTATCGCAGTGCTGAAATTCCGCTCATGGACAAGCTGCTGGGCTTTGTTTTATTGCTCGGGATTATTTTGGTCTTTCTGGTACTGGCGAAAAAATTGGTGCAAACCATACGAAGCATGAAAAATTCTTTGAATGTTGCACATTTTTTTATCTTCCTCACCATTGCCTGTGGTGGGTTGAGTAAGGTTCTGGATCGTACGACTTCAACCTTAAAAGAAGAATTTAGCATTCAGCTGGTTCCACATACCCAGATCATCATCATGACCATTGAGGAAGGGGTAGAGATGCTATTGCCGATTCTATTGATTGTGGCGGTATTGAGCTACCGTAAGGTACTGAATCAAGCACATTAAAACACAGATTTCACTTCAGGAAGATGCAGCATTTTTTGTGTGCATCTTTTTTTGCGCTGCTGTTTTTGTTCATATTTGAGGCATTAAAAAATACTAGTGTGATGCACTTGTTTTTGGATCTGAAAGAACAAGAAAATGCTCACTAAAATGAAGATAATTAACAAGGTTAAGCTGATTTTTTAGACACAAAAATACAAGTGTTTATGCTATAATTTAGGGCTGTATTTTAGTTTTTAACTCAGTCGTTTGAGTTAATGATTTTGCTAGTTTTACGACATATAAATACAAGTCAAAATTGGCTTGTAGAATAAGGAGTATGCATGAGCGTATCGGAAATTAGACCGATTGCCATTGAGGATGAACTTAAAAGCTCATATCTCGATTATGCGATGAGCGTGATTGTGTCACGTGCATTGCCCGATGTACGAGATGGTTTAAAACCTGTTCATCGTCGTGTGCTTTTCGCAATGCACGAATTAGGCAATGACTATAACAAAGCTTATAAAAAGTCTGCACGTGTAGTCGGTGACGTGATCGGTAAATATCACCCGCATGGTGATTCTGCCGTATACGAAACCATTGTACGTATGGCGCAAGATTTCAGCTTGCGTTACCAATTGGTTGATGGTCAAGGTAACTTCGGTTCGGTCGATGGCGATAGCGCAGCAGCTATGCGTTATACCGAAGTGCGTATGCGTAAACTGACCCACGAACTGTTAGCGGATCTTGAAAAAGATACCGTTGAGTGGGAAGACAACTATGATGGCTCTGAGCGTATTCCTCAGGTCATGCCAACCCGTGTACCGAACTTGTTGATTAATGGTGTCACCGGTATTGCAGTCGGTATGGCGACCAATATGGCGCCGCATAACATGACTGAAGTTGTGAATGCGTGTCTGGCGTATGCCAATGATCCTCAGATCAGTATTGAAGGGTTGATGGAACATATTTCTGGTCCGGATTTCCCGACAGGCGGTATCATTTACGGTAAATCAGGCATCGTCGATGCTTACCGTACCGGTAAGGGCCGTTTGCATATCCGTGGTAAATACCATTTCGAGGAAGATCCGAAGAATGGCCGTACCACGATTGTCTTCACTGAGATTCCATATCAGGTCAATAAAGCAAAAACCATTGAGCGTATTGCTGAACTGGTCAAAGAGAAAAA
>NZ_JBAPXX010000081.1:0-3990 GCF_049284435.1 Acinetobacter sp.
CAGCGTGAAGTATGTTTTCAAAGATTTAGCAAGAAAGGGTGCCAAGATTGCCGCAAGATAAAGATGAATTAATCCCGAATACAGCAAAAATGCGCTGGTGGGGAGAACAGAATTTTGAAATAAATCAGTCTAAAGCCTGGCAGTTTGGCTCCTTGCTGTTTCGCCTGACCCGGGGGATTCAGGAATGGCGACTGGAATATTTCCGCCCTTCTGTGCAATACGATTATGAGCAGCAATGGCATCAGATTGATGATCCGAATTTTGCCTTTCCACCACCCGTGAAGATTGAACGCTATATGTTCAAATCCACGCAAAACAAATTGCAACTCATGCCTCGCCTTGCAGACCGTTCTGTGGTGATTAAGCCGGTCGATCCAATTTATATTCCTGCCGGACAACGCGGTACGCTTTATATCAGCACGCCCTTATGGATTGCCGGTTTTGTCGAGGGTCAACGCGAACCGATTTTTGATCTGCCGGTCATCCTGCCCAAGGATACCTGGTTTGGACCCAATCACCGCTCGGGGGAAATCTGTTATGCCACCGCAGTCGATGGCAGAACCGAACTGAAACAGTTACATCCGCGAGCCTTTCGTGCGGTCACGCCGATTGAGTTTCACAATACCAGCAACCAGCAATTGCGCTTTGACCGGATGAATGTTCCTGTGCCTGCCCTGCCGCTTTTTTACAGTGAAAGTACCGGCCGCTTATGGACCTCACAAATTCGGGTCTTACATGAAAGTTCGGATCGTCCACCGCGGATCCGGGTGGAAAACCGCACGCCACCAAATGCCGGTGAAGTAGCCTATCTGCATCCACCGCGCGATCCGGCAGGTGCATTATTTAATATGTTTGATTCATTTTTCTAAGGGCGTCTGATGCCAAGTTCAAATATTCCGACCGAAGTCACCAATAGCCTGAAGGGAGTATTTACCAATATCAATACCGATCGTCTGACCGAAATTTTGGTGGCGGTGGTGTTGTGCTTTATTGGTTTCCTGATTGCGCGCTTTGTTTCCAATACCTTTATTCGCACCATTGGTGTCCGTTTTAATGCCCATCAGAAACTGGTCTGGCGCCGCGGGATTTTCTATTTTATCTTCCTGCTGTTTGTGATGGCCAGCCTGAAAGAGGCCGGCTTTAAACTCAGTGTCTTCCTCGGCGCTGCCGGAATTTTAACGGTTGCACTGGGTTTTGCTTCGCAAACATCAGCATCCAACCTGATCAGTGGTCTGTTCCTGATTGGTGAAGGTTCTTTTGAAGTTGGCGATACCATCCAGCTGACCTTGATCCGCGGACATACCATTGAAGGTGAAGTGATTTCGATTGACCTGCTCTCGGTTAAACTTTTGACCCAAGATAATATCTATGTGCGTTTGCCAAATGAACAGCTGATTCGAGCACCAGTGCAGAACCTGTCGAAATTTCCGATACGGCGTATTCCAATTACCTTGGCGATCAATTTCCATGAAGATATTATCAAGGTGCGCGAAGTACTACTGGACGTTGCCAACAAGTATCCACTGGTTCTGGCCGACCCGAAACCGGCAGTCACCGTTACCGCTTTCCGTGAATCTTCGATTGAACTGCTGTTTGCGGTGTGGTGCCAACAGGAAAACTACCTGAAAGTCCGTGATGAAATGCAGGAACGGATTCGCAACGGCTTTGTCGATAACCAGATTGAAATTCCGGTACCAAAAATGGGCTTTGTCGATCATCCACTTTCCCGCCCTTTGGAAAATGAAGAAATCGATCAATATGCCAATGAAAAGGCCCTCAAAAGAGAGCCTGATCTGAAATAACCCTTAGATTCCCTCTCCTTTTTAAAGGAGAGGGTTAGGGAGAGGATTCAAAGCTCCTTCTCCGGCATCGGCGCAATATAAGCAATCAGCAGCATCACCCCGCCCGCCAGCAGGAATGAAATCACCCGGGTCAGGGTGCCAATATGTGACAGGTCAAATAGTACGAGCTTCAAGGTCACAATCACCAGAATACTGCCGCCTAAAATCCACATCGGTTTCAGTTTTTTGAGTGTCGCCGTCCACATGGTAATCCAGGCGAGTAATACCCAAAGTATGGTCAGACTAAGCTGAACCGTCGCATTGCTCCATAATGCCAGCTCATTAAACGGCGTCTGCAGGTACACATGTAAAGCTCTTAAAACAATATAACTGGAAAGCCATAACAGACTTAGTACCATTAAAACTGCGATCATGCCTTTATCACGTCCCACCTTGATTTGCTGTAACAGCATCCAGATAAAACTGGCAAACATGGCGATACTGATCAGGTCAAAAGGATTCAGAATCGGCAGCCAGTAATATTGAAAGGCTTGCTGGCTAAACAGCTGTGAACAAACCAGCCAAGTTGCCATCAGCAATAAACAGCTCTTGGTTTGCCAAAGCTGCTGCCAACCTGACTGCACATCCTGCCGATAGCACCACAGGCAGAATAATAAAGGTAAAATCACCATGCTCAGATAAGGCATGTTCGGAATCAGGCATACACTTGCCAGAGCCAGACTGCTAAAAACGCCAAAGCTCATCCATTCTTTGGAGAGCTGCAAGCCAGCCAGCGGTCTAAGCCACAGAATGGCCAATAATATCGTTGAAAGTGCAGAAACCCCACGTTCCAGATCACTATTCCAGACAATCACCGCATTCTGACTGCGATCCAGAGTTAGAATCGCCGCAATGACCAGCAAGGGCGAGATGCCACTCCACTTCGGCAGTAACCATGACCACTCCTGATTTTTGCGCAGGATCATTTCATTGAACATTACATAACCCAGTGTGATGATAAATAAACTCAGCACATAGGCATGCTGACTCGGAAATTCATCTTCCAGCAAGGCAAATAACATCAGGCTGGCCGCGACACTTAGGCTGCTTAAAAAACTGACACTCAGACTATTCATCTGCTGCTGGTACTGCTTTTTAAGCTGACTGATGACCACGACTGCCACATAGCACAGACTCAAAATCCAGAAAATGATTCGCGGTGTTGGATTAATCTCGACCAGATAATACAGGCTGCTGAATCCGGCCATCAGCAATAAGCCCATGCTCAGATAGTGTGCTACCCGGACATTTTTTTCCAAGGCCCATAAATAAATCAGCACACCTTCAACTGCCCAGACAATCACACTCCATTGTTCTGTCAATAAGATCGGGGGCACCAAGGCGAGAAAAATCAGCATCAGGCTCAGATAGCTCTGCGAAATGAGCAGGATAGTTTGTTTACGGCGCAGCAGTGTCCAGCAAGCGGCAAAGACCAGTGCAAAGAACAGGCTTAATCCAGCTTGCCAGAGTTTTTGATTGGGCTGATTAAAATGAATCAGATACAGAAAAATATATGCCGTGATCGGTGCAGCAAAAATCAGCGCTAAGTCCAATACCGGTTTTAACTGAAAACGTGAGAGATCCTGTCGTGCCAGCAACTGGCTAAAGCGGAAACCTAGCCAGATAAACAGCGCACTATGTGCCAGAATCAACGCAGTCATGGCATAACGCTCATATGTATAACCATGAATCAGGCTATATATCCCGCCAACGACCGCAGTCACTAAAAAGGCAATTTGATTGAGAATCTTCCATGGCCGGAAACTGCTCAGCACTGCCACCCCGATATTGATCAGCAAATAATAGCTAATCAGCTCAACGGCAGAAGCATCGCGGGTCGGTAAGGTAAACGGCGCCAGATAAGCAATCAGCAAAGCCATCAAAGCCAGTTCGATGCTTTCCTGTTTCAGGCTTAAATACAAAGTGATGGCCAGAATGATGAGGAATAGCAAAGTCGCCAACGGTAACGTGGGAATCACCAGATTGTAATAGGCAAAAAATAAGGTCAGGAACAGACTCCCTAAACCCAGTCCTTCCAGTGCCAGAGCAAAACTCCGATTTTTCTGCACCAGGCGATAACCCAGACCTGCTATACACCCACTTGCCAGTGCAACCAGGCCCAATTTTGCAGCCAGACTGAGTTGCCAGT
>NZ_JBAPXX010000082.1:0-7091 GCF_049284435.1 Acinetobacter sp.
ATTCTACAGGATTCCCGACCCAATACAACCCCTATTCTTAAATAATCCAGCAAAAACATCACGACTGTTTATTTATTCTACAAAAATCATGCTTTTCTTCATTTCTTGAGCATTAAAGGTACTGAATCAGTTCAAATCCATCCATGTTTTTTAATTTAAGAAATGTTTTTGATTAAAAGTATTCAATTCTTATAAAAAATTTAAGTCTAAAATCAACCTTAAGGCAATACAACACCGGACAAACATGGATAACTTTACTGCCGCATGCACTTCCTCTTGTTTAGAGTTAATCAAAATATTTATACACAGCAAAATCACCCCCACAAATAGCGACAATACAGGATGCAACATGCTCACCTTATAGATCACCACGCCTAAGCTAGGAAGCAGAATAAAAAAGCCCAGCCCACATAAGGTCATGTATTGCGCTTGACTAATCTGGCACTGAGAAATGCCTTGCAATTGCATAAAGCGATGTTGCTGTAAAAATTTACTTTTCAGTTCAACCTGTAACTCAGCCACCAAATACACAAGAATGAAGATCGTGAAACTAAGGAAAAATAGACTTTGCTCACCCCCTTTCCATAGAAATCCACAAAAAATTCTCAAAAATCACTCCTGCACTTACTATGGGAATGATTATTACAGGCAATATTGCACATACAGCCAAAATTAAACGCTTGCCTAATTCAGCCGGCTGAAAGAGCTGCCTGAGATAGATCCGGATCAAATTTTTATATAGAGTGGATGCATGATGTAAGCGCATTGAATTGAGTTGAATAGATAGATTGATTGGCTTCATGCAGTGGTTTTGATACAAGGCTCTTAATGCAAATGCAATAAATAAAATCGAGCTAAGTAAAGCCAAAAACTGTGATGTGGTCAGCGCCATTAAAACTGGACCAAGATAAGAAAGCATGAATAATAAAAATAAATGCTTTTGCTTTCTTAGACAGAGTAATTGCAACAACGTGATGGAAAAAGCTCACAATGCAATCCAGAAAATATTTGGCAAGGTTGACCAATTTCTCCCGGGCTCCATGAGCAGATAAATAACAGCAACTACATAAGGCAGAAAAATTAAACTATTCAGCAGCAAAATCACCATGAGATCAGTTGCAACAACAATATGATGCCGTATTGGCAAGTGCTGCAAATAGCGATTTGCCTCACCCCCCATTAATGATTGTTTTTTCACCCCTACCCAAAAGATCGACATGATCGTTAGAACCAACCAGATCAGAACCGAATGTTGCAGTGAATGCCCCTCTATCAACAAAAGAATAGGTTTTGCCATGGCGAGCAATATCGCAAACAACATAGGCCCAAACACTAGAACGATAATCAGCGCAGCCTGCTTATTGCGACTTAAGGCATCTGCTGTAACTTTCACATAATATTGCAAACGCCATCTCACCAGACAGCGAATCATTGAGATATTTAAATATGGACGCGTAGCACGTGCAAATAAATCCACTAAACCCAGCATAGACTAAACTCAGCAATATCAATAAATATTGTGCTCATTTGCTGTTGCATATTTAAATCATGACAGGTCATCAATACCATTTTATTTTTTGCAGCTTCATTTAATTTTTCTTTTAAAATTTGCAAAGATTTTGCGTCCAAGCCATGGCTAGGCTCATCCAGAATCAAGATCGGCACATCTGCCATTAATGCCGAAATCAAGCTAATTTTTTTTGCTGTACCAAACGACATAGCCTGAAATTGAATATCCAAAAATGAATTTAAACCAAAATCATCAATCAGCTCTGAATAACTATGTGGAGTCAAGTGACGCACAGAAGCAATAAAGTCTAAAAATTCACGTCCAGTGATAAAGGGATAAGCCATCGTATGATCAGGCACAAAGGCAAGCTCAGCAGCGATGTGTCTTTTTTGCCGCGATGAATAACCATTCACCCTAATCTCACCAGAACTCAAAGGTTCCATTCCGGCAATCATTGCCAACAAGGTTGACTTACCCGCACCATTCGCACCTACCAAGGTATACAAGCCGCAACTGGACAACTGATAATCCAGATTCTCGAACAATATTTTATTTTTAAAATGCTTGGTGAGCTGCCTAAATTGCAATAAAGGGATATCCGGCACTGAACGACCTCTTATTGTTTTAAATAAATGATTAGAAGCATAAAAACAAATATCGATGATTATTTATACAATCGCAAGATTTTTATAATGATTTTCAGGTAAAAATAAAATTATTTTTAGAGTAGTATCAAATTTCAGACATAAAAAAACCGCTTAACGCGGTATCTTTTATCTCGACCATCTTTAAGGAGATGGTCGGAGCAGTAGGATTCGAACCTACGACCCCCTGGTCCCAAACCAGGTGCACTACCAGGCTGTGCTATGCTCCGATTTCAACTTTAGAAGTTGGGGTGAATGACGGGATTCGAACCCGCGACAACTGGAATCACAATCCAGGGCTCTACCAACTGAGCTACATCCACCATCATTTTGATTCTTAACATCAAGCGACCAAATGGCGCGCCTGACAGGATTCGAACCTGTGACCATCCGCTTAGAAGGCGGATGCTCTATCCAACTGAGCTACAAGCGCGTTACTGATGCAAACATCATTTGCCTTGAAGAATTGGTCGGAGCAGTAGGATTCGAACCTACGACCCCCTGGTCCCAAACCAGGTGCACTACCAGGCTGTGCTATGCTCCGATTCATCTCAGCTTTCGTATCGAACATCGTTCGGTACGGTGTGCATTCTAGGCGTGACGCCCGGAGACGTCAACACCTATATTTAAAAAAAACCGAAAAAACGCTTCAAGCGTTTATTTATCAATCGCTTCAGACATTTTTTATACAAATTTTAACGTTTTAGTCCGGCACTAAAGTTCAGCATGCGATCTAGAGGCAGTTTCGCTCGTTCAGCAAGTGCCGGATCGACATATACTTCCTGATCTTTATGCTGTAACACATGCAAGATACCATCCAGCTCGTTCATGGCCATCCAAGGACAGTGTGCACAAGAACGACAGGTCGCCCCCTCTCCTGCGGTTGGCGCTTCAATCAGGATTTTATCCGGTACTGCCTGCTGCATTTTATAAAAAATGCCGCGATCAGTAGCCACGATCAAGCGCTGGTGCGGCAAAGTCTGTGCTGCTTTAATCAGTTGCGAAGTGCTGCCCACTGCATCGGCAATCTCAACTACAGACATCGGTGATTCAGGATGTACCAGAACCGCAGCATCTGGATAGAGTGCTTTCATGTTGGCAATACCGCGTGAACGGAATTCTTCATGCACGATACAAGCACCATCCCAGAGCAACATCTCTGCACCGGTTTTTTTCTGGATATAACGACCCAGATGCTGATCGGGTGCCCAGATGATTTTTTCGCCCAGACTGTCCAGATGTTCGATAATTTCTACTGCACAGCTTGAAGTGACGACCCAATCGGCTCGAGCTTTCACGGCCGCTGACGTGTTAGCATAAACCACAACGGTATGATCCGGATGCGCATCACAAAAAGCGGTAAACTCATCGACAGGACAACCTAAGTCCAGTGAACAGGTCGCTTCCAAAGTTGGCATCAGCACGGTTTTATTGGGTGAAAGAATTTTAGAGGTTTCGCCCATAAATTTCACACCAGCTACCACAAGCGTTGAAGCTGGATGATCGCGACCAAAACGCGCCATTTCCAGTGAATCGGAAACACAGCCACCCGTCAGTTCAGCCAGTTCTTGGACTTCAGGATCACAATAATAATGCGCCACCAAAACAGCATCCTGTTTTTCCAGCTCTGCCTTGATCTGTGCAAATTTGTCCAATTTTTCCTGCTGGCTCATTTGATGTTCTTGAGGAACACCTAAACGATCTAAATGCGCCTGCACAATCGATTTAGCTTCATTGGCTATTAATTTGGTCGCATCACTCATAACAACTCTTACTCTACCCTCATGGTTCACTATTCAATGAACCTTTCACCCTACATCCCGGTCATCTCTGGCGAAGTGCTATTTTTGACCAGTCATTAAAAACTACAATATATAAAAAAAGCCCCACAATGGAGGCTTTAGAAACGATCTGAATTATGAGCGATAATCTGCATTGATTTTTACGTAGTCATATGACAGGTCACAGGTATAGACCGTATCTTTTGCCTGACCTCGTCCAAGATCAACACGAATCGTCATTTCAGCCTGGGCCATCACACGTGCACCGGCTGCTTCAGTATAGTCTGTTGCCGCACCACCATCTTTGCAGATTTGTACATCATCTAACCAAACCTGAATTTTTGCAACGTCTAAATTCGGCACACCGGCATAACCAATCGCTGCCAGAATACGGCCCCAATTTGGATCAGAAGCAAAGATCGCGGTTTTGACCAGTGGTGAATGCGCAATGCTATAGGCAATATCACAACATTCTTGAGTATTGCCACCACCTTCCACAGTCACGGTAATGAATTTAGTCGCACCTTCACCATCACGTACAATCAGTTGCGCAAGGCGTTTCATGGTACGTGTCAATACGTCTAGCACCACTGCATAACGCGGATCTTCAGTCGAAGTGATTTCAGCACCACCGGCCTGACCTGTGGCAATAAAAATACACGAGTCATTGGTCGAGGTATCACCATCAATGGTAATACGGTTAAACGATACATTGACCGTTTCAGTTAATAAATGTTGAACCAGTTCACGGCTGATCGGTGCATCCGTCGCAACATAACCCAGCATGGTCGCCATATTGGGACGAATCATGCCTGCACCTTTGGAAATACCGGTCATGGTATAAGTCACACCATCCAGCTCGAACTGTTCTGACGAACCTTTCGGGGTGGTATCTGTGGTCATGATTCCGGTTGCAGCATCGACCCAGGCATCATCACGCAATGAATCCAGCGCAGGCTGTAAACCTGTAAGCAAACGCTCCATTGGAAGCTGCTCACCAATGACACCAGTCGAGAATGGCAACACTTCAGCAGCCTGCACGCCTGCAAGTTCAGCCAGCTTGGCACAAGTGGCTTCTGCATTTGCCATGCCTGTAGGACCTGTTCCTGCATTGGCATTGCCGGTATTGATTACCAAGTAACGCGGATTGCCCGCTTGCAAATGTGCTTTGGATACATGCACTGGTGCTGCACAGAAGGCATTCTGGGTAAACACCCCAGCAACATTGGAGCCTGCAGCCAGTTCAAATATCACCAGGTCACGTCGGTTCTGATAGCGCACATAGGCTTCAGCCGAACCAATTTTAACCCCTTTCACCACATGCATCTGTGGCATAGATACGTCACCAACTGCCATTTTAAAGTCCAATATTGAAGTTTTAGAAAAATACAGCTTAGTTGATCTGCAACAAAAAATCGAGCCAAAGCCTGAGCCAGCCTGAGATTTGTTATGGATTTTCACAATAAAAAACCAGTCATCAAGACTGGTTTCTACGTTTTTAAAATTAAGATATTTTTAATTTTGTGCAAGTTGTCCAGATTCGCTTAGCAAAGCCTGTTTCGCCTGTTGTTGACTTGCAGTAGAAAGTGCCGGATTTGTAGCAACAATACGGTCTGCATTGGCTGCATTAGCAGCTGCAATCGCAGCAGTCTGCAACACAATCGGACGATTCTGATTGGCAAAGGTATAACGGATGCCGGTACGTGGGCTTGCCACAGTCACTTGTGCATCGGTACGTTGTACTTGAGCAGTAGTCGTACCCACCGCTTGCTGAACTTTATCAATTGTTGTGGTCGCTGCGGTTTGTGCAAAACTTAAGGCAGGCATTGCCAAAACGGCAATCATGAGCGTTTTTAATACTTTTTTCATTCAGGTTATTCCACTTTGAGGTGTTGAATGAGCCATTAAATAGCATTTAATTCCTAAGACTGCAAACAGTATTCAATTTCTGAAAAATCTTCATACATAAAAAAATCAGAGCCATGTGGCTCTGATTTTTAATAGCGTTTAGATCTTGCCATGACACTGTTTGTATTTCAGACCTGAACCACATGGACAAGGCGCATTACGACTTGCCGGTGCTTCAAAGACTGGTGCTACCGGATTCGCCTGAGCATTTTGCTCGGTAGTCACCTCATGTTCGCCTGCCAGCAAGCCGTCAAACTCTTCATGAGATAACTGCAAACGCATTGCCTCAGCCTGTGCCTGCTGCTGTGCTTCCATTTCCGCCAGCTCCTCAGGTGTTGGTACGTGGATGCGTGACAGATCTGTCACTACATCTGACTTGATCGTACCGAGCATGTTCACAAACAGGTTATAAGCTTCTTTTTTGTATTCCTGCTCTGGATTCTTCTGCGCATAACCACGTAAATGAATACCCTGACGTAAGTAATCCATAGCCGCCAGATGCTCTTTCCAATGACGGTCCAGAGAATTCAGCATAAAGTGACGTTCAAGCGATGCAGCAGACTCTTCACCCATTTGCTCACGGCGTGAACGGTAACGATTCAGCACTTCATCGGTAATACGCCCGACCAAGGCTTCTTCGTCCAGACGGCGGTCCTGTTCCAGCCATTCACCAATAGGAAGATCCATCGAAAGATCTTCACGCAGCGCCAGTTCCAAACCTTCAATATCCCACTGGTCATGAATCGACTCAGGCGGAATATAGTTGGCAATCACACCCTGCATCACTTCACGGATCATTTCTTCAATATAATCCTGTAGTGAATTTTCTGCCAGAATATCATCACGCTGGCTATAAATGATCTTACGCTGTTCGTTGTTGACGTCATCGTATTTCAGCAGGTTCTTACGAATATCAAAGTTACGTGCCTCAACTTTACGCTGGGCATTTTCAATCGAGCGAGACACCATTTTGTGCTCAATCGCTTCATCTTCCTGCAAGCCCATGGCACGCATCATGCCAACCACGCGATCACCGGCGAAAATACGCATCAAGTCATCTTCAAGCGACAGATAGAAACGCGAAACACCCGGATCTCCCTGACGACCGGCACGACCACGCAACTGGTTATCAATACGGCGCGATTCATGACGTTCAGAACCGATAATATGCAAACCACCCGAATCCAGCACCGATTGGTGACTGGCATCCCATTCCGCTTTCAGACGGGTTTCATCTTCAGCGGTTGG
>NZ_JBAPXX010000083.1:0-30533 GCF_049284435.1 Acinetobacter sp.
TCAGTGTCAGATGGAGTTGCGTGCTATTGAAGGGATTTATATTTCGGAAGGCATCAAGTACCTGAACGTGTCTGAAATGTCGATTGAAGAAATCTCAACGCGTGTGTTGCAAATGACCGGTTTAAAACGTCGAATCGGTTAAGAAACCAACCAGAGCCAAACTTCGGTTTGGCTTTGATTTATAGCTAAAAATTACTAGTAAGCATTGATTAATCGAAATAATGTATGAGTTTTATAATTTAAATAAAATATCAGGTATCATTTTTAAAAATACCTTAGAGCATTCTGTTGAATAAATCATCATGTTGATTCTTGGTACGTAAATCAGAATCTCATTATCAGCTCATTAATTTCTTATCTTTACTCGTTAGTACGAGTTATTTTTCTGCTGAATAAGTATGAATAATGATATCGACCGGATGCTGCTCACCATTGATACAATAAATCGTATTTTTCGAAATTTTTAGAATCGGCCAAGTAATCAGCTGGCAATTTTCACGCTGTAAGGCAGCATAATAATGATCTGATTTCAGATAAATTTTACGGGAAGATGCAAGATTTGGCATTAACTGGCGTCTTAGCCACAAATTCTGCACCTGATTTTCTAAAAACCGCAGAGAAAGCAAGCTTTTAATCCGGTTGTTAAATAAGCGACGATTTTTGCCAATCAATGGATGATTAATAATTCGTTGCAGAATTCGGTCGGAACCGGGCAGTACAAAAGCAGGATTAATCTGGAAAACTTTCACCGAACGGGCATGTTGACTGATTTTATCTAGCTGGCTCACGGTAAACTGGTCCGTGCCAATAATCGCAATATCTTTATCTGCATAATCCAATTCTAACAGCTCGGAAGAGGGCACTTTAATTCCAGTAAACTGCTGAAAATGTTCGGGGCGATTTTCAAAAATACCAGCGTGTGGATCCTGCTTGGTAGACATTAGAATTCCTTGAATTTATTTAATAATTAATTTTCTTTGTATGAGATATAAACAAAAACTCAAGCCAGGGTAAAGTGAAAAATTTAACTTAGGCAGTCATCTATTTGACCAAAATATAAAATCTGATTTTATTGAAGACTGAATGGATTTACATGCGATCCAAAAGGAATGAATTTTAACTTGCTGAGATGGATGAAGGGAATGAAGTGAAGTGTTTGTTCAGGGAAGAAGCTGCTTAATGGTGTAATCGATAGAAATATTTTTAAATTGAAGTATCTCTTTTAATTATTCATCTTTAAAGATGAAAAACATCTACCCATTGCTGAGAATGGATAGATGCAGCTTTCATTTACTGACTGTTTTTAATTTGCATCAACAGCTCAAAGTTGTGCAGACGTTTGTCAGTGTCATAGATGTCACAAGTAAAGATAAACTCATCCACATCATATTTGGCTAAAAGCGATTCTAGCCCAGCTTTAACGGTTTCTTTGGAACCGACCTGAGCCATGGCAAAGAAATTATCGACTGACATTTTTTCCGGCGGCGACCACAGACCTTCCATCGAGTCAATTGGTGCTTTAAGTTTCAGGCTTTGCCCACGAATCAGTGATAAAACCCGCTGATAGGCACTGGTTGCCAGATATTCTGCTTCTTCATCGCTATCTGCAACACAGGTCGGTACGCCCATGGAAACATAGGGACGATCGAGATATTCAGACGGTTCGAAATTGTCACGATACAGCTGAATGGCCTGACCCAGCATACGCGGGGCAAAATGCGAAGCGAAGGAATAAGGCAGACCAAGTTTCGCAGCCAGCTGTGCACTAAACAGGCTGGAACCTAAAAGCCATACGGGTACATGCGTGCTTTGACCCGGCGTTGCCACAATACGTTGTCCTAGAATTGGATCTTTAAAATATTGCAGAATTTCCAGAACATCCTGCGGAAACTGGTCTTCGGTTTCCTGACGACCACGGCGTAGGGCACGCATGGTCATTTGGTCGGTACCGGGAGCACGGCCCAGACCCAGTTCAATCCGGTCCGGATAGAGCGTCGCCAATGTGCCGAACTGTTCAGCCACGACCAGCGGGGCATGGTTGGGCAGCATAATTCCGCCAGAGCCTAAAGTTAAAGTTTTGGTATTCGCCAGTAAATAGCCTAAGAGAACTGCGGTTGCTGAACTGGCAATGCCATCCATATTGTGATGTTCTGCCAGCCACATCCGGCGATAACCCAATTTTTCTGCTGCTTGGGCAAGTTCCAGGGCATGGTTTAGCGCGAATTGAATGCTCTTGTCGTCACGAACAGGAACCAGTTCGAGTATAGAGAACTGGGTATCGTTAAGCGTACGCATAGTATTACTCTTAAATAGACATCTCTAAAAGCATACGACTTTCGAAAGTATTTGTATATCGAAAAAAATCGATATAAGTGTAAACCAACAGATAAAGATAAAAAATAAAGACAAAAAAATAAGCATCCGAAGATGCTTATAAAGGAGGAAAGAATAAGGGGAGAGAATCTTAACGACGACGGTTGTTATAGCGATAATCGTTATAACGGTAGTTACGAGAAGAGTTATAGCGACGTTCGCTGCGGTCATCATAACGACGGTCTTCGCTGACTTTTTTACCTAAAGCTGAACCACCTGCTGAACCCAGTGCTGCACCAATATAACCACCGTTGGTGCCTGCCATGTTTCGGCCAACTGCATAACCTGCACCGCCACCTAGGGCACCACCGATAATCGCACCATTACGGTCACGTTTATTTGCTGCTACAGCGGCACCCGCACCACCACCAATCGCTGAACCGATTGTTGCACCAGTAGTACCGCCCATTTTATTACCTACTGCGGCACCAACGACACCACCCAAAGCAGAAGCTAAAGCTGTATTGGTTGTATTGCCAGCATTGGCAGCTGTCATACCCATGGCTGAGGTTGCTACGACAGCGATCATTAGAGATTTATAGTTCATGAGGACACCTTTTATATATCTAGCTATATTTTGTTGATGAGATCAATTTAATCTAGCAAGCGCCAAACAGCATGGAGGCAATGTTGGCGAATTGTGATTTTTATCTCCTTAATTTATTCATGATGTTAATTTGATAATTCCATGTATTAATTGAAAATTCACATAGTAAAGCAGTAATAAAAAAAGCACTCAAATGGTGCTTTTCATGTTAAATGTAGCGTCTGGTCTAAACTGCCTGAGCGCGAATTAACGGTAACGTTTTTTCCAGTGTTTAGAGCGTTTTTCAGCTGCTTTATCTTTGGCAATCTTGTTACCTAGTGCAGCACCACCGGCAGCACCCAATGCTGAACCGATATAACCGCCGTTAGTACCGCCCATATTTTTACCTACGGTATAACCTGCACCGCCACCTAGGGCACCACCAATGGCAGATTCAGTACGGTTTTTCTTGCTGCTTGCAACTGCTGCGCCGCCAGCACCACCTAAAGCAGCACCAATGGTTGCGCCGGTGTTACCGCCCATGTTTTTACCTAATGCTGTACCTGCAACACTACCTAGAGCACTTGCTGCTGCAACACGCGCTGTACTGTCGGCATGTGCGTTTACGGTCATCATTGAACCAGCAGCTAAAACTGTACTCATTAAAAGTGCGTTGAGTTTCATGTCATCACTCCGTGTCCATCAACAGGACTGTAGTTATTTCGATGCGGAAAATGTAACAAATCATGCCCAAAACAATATGAAGATGTTTCTTCATAATTCCCTGCTTTATTTGGCGAATTGTAAAATCGGCAAGAAATAAGAATAAGATTGACTATAAAAAAGTCAATTCCACTGTTTTTAATCATATTTGTTAACAAATACTGTAGAGCGCGAATGATAGCAACGCGGACTTACTCAATAATGATGTTCATTAGAAGCCAGAGTCGTTAAACTAGGCGCAATTTTTTGATTTCGCTGTGCTAAATCGGTTTTTAGTCACAGCCTATGTTTGAGATTTTTTAGAAAATGAAAGAATCGTTACGTTTACGATTAGACCAACTCTCTGACCGCCATGAAGAACTGACCGCATTACTGGCTGATGTAGAAGTCATTTCTGATAATAAGCGCTTCCGTCAATTGTCACGTGAGCATAATGACTTAACAGAAATTACCAATGTCTGGACCAAGTACAGACAGGCTGAAGAAGACATTGAAACGGCTCAGGCCATGCTGTCAGATCCAGACTTTAAGGAAATGGCGCAGGAAGAAATTAAAGAGAATAAAGCTTTAATTGAATCGCTTGAAGCTCACCTGAATATCTTAATGATTCCGAAAGATCCGAATGATGCCAACTCGGCTTATCTCGAGATTCGTGCCGGAACCGGTGGCGATGAAGCTGCGATTTTCTCGGGCGATTTATTCCGTATGTATAGTAAATATGCGGAAAACCAAGGCTGGCGTATTGAAATCCTCTCTGAAAATGAAGGCGAACATGGTGGCTATAAAGAAGTCATCTGCCTGATTAATGGTGACGGTGTTTACGGTCGTTTAAAATTCGAAAGTGGTGCGCATCGTGTACAGCGTGTACCTGCAACGGAATCACAAGGCCGTGTGCATACTTCAGCATGTACCGTTGCGATTCTTCCAGAAATTGATGTCGATACCTCTGTCGAAATCAACTCATCTGATTTGCGTATTGATACGTATCGTGCTTCGGGTGCAGGTGGTCAGCACGTCAACAAAACCGATTCTGCGGTACGTATTACTCACATTCCAACCGGCACTGTAGTGGAATGTCAGGAAGAGCGTTCACAGCATAAGAACAAGGCCAAAGCGATGGCTCTGCTTGTATCACGTTTAGAAAATGCCAAACGTGCAGCAGCAGATGCAGCAACATCGGAAATGCGTCGTGACTTGGTGGGTTCGGGTGATCGTTCAGAACGTATCCGTACCTATAACTATCCGCAAGGTCGTATGACAGATCACCGCATTAACCTGACTTTATATAAGCTGGATGCCGTGATGGAAGGTGATTTGACCGAATTGCTGGACAGTCTGCACCGTGAATATCAGGCAGATCAATTGGCCATGCTTGCACAGCAGAATGGTGGATAATGAATATTTTACAAGCCTTGGCTTTACGCGGCGAAGCTGAAAGTTACGAACGTCAGGAAAATGCCTGGTTACTGGAACACATCGCCAAGATTGATTCATTTGATCTGCTGTTGAAAAAGGATCAGGAACTAACGCCGGAACAGGAACAAGCGTATAAAGACGGGTTGGCGCGTATTGCTGCTGGCGAGCCTTTAGCATATGTCACTGGTTCACAGCCATTCTGGACTTTGGACCTCAAAGTGACCAAAGATACCTTGGTGCCACGTCCAGATACTGAAGTACTGGTTGAGACCGTGTTGAAGTTAGATCTGCCTGATGATGCCCGTGTGGTGGATTTGGGTACAGGTACTGGCGCAATTGCCTTATCGCTGGCATCTGAGCGTTCCAACTGGACAGTAACGGCTTCCGATATCTACGAGCCTACGCTTGAGGTGGCGAAGTATAATGCGGAACAACATGATATTGAGAATGTAGAATTCGTTCTGGGCTCATGGTTGAAACCATTTGGCCGTCAATTCTTTGACGCCATTGTATCGAATCCACCTTATATCGACGCTGATGATGCGCATATGCAGAATTTGGCGACTGAGCCGGAACGTGCGCTGGTGGCTGACAAAAAGGGTCTGGCCGATATTGAAATGATTATTCTGCAAGCCAAGAAGCATTTAACTGTGAATGGTTGGGTGGTGCTTGAGCATGGTTATGATCAGGCAGATGCCGTACAACATCTATTTAAACAGGCGGGTTATAAGCAAGTCCGCACGGTTAAAGATTATGGCGGGAATGATCGCGTAACTTTGGCGCAATGGCCGCATTAATCTGTAAGCTATCTTTATAAAAAAGCGACCGATGTGGTCGCTTTTTTATTGGATTTTTTCTTTATAAATACTTAGCTGCATTTGAAACATTAAGTATTTTGAATGACATCGCGCCAACTCAGTATAACTAAAAACAAAAAAGCGATGCCAGAGCACCGCTTTCGAGGAATACTTAAAAAGAATTACATCGGATAATCCTGTAGACAGTCGTAGACTTCTACCTGATCCAGACTACCAGTTTCCATTGCCAGACAAAGTGCCACAACTTTCAAAGTGTCTGCCATAGATTTTTCATCTTTCAAGGCAAGACCTTGTTGTAATTCATTGATACGTTCTGCCGGAATTTCAAGGGCCTGAGCCGCTTCCACTGCGTCTACCTGGTTAAAGAAGTGCAGAATTGCACTTTTCAGTTCTGCATCCGATGCATTTAAAATCCCTTGATTCAACTGTTCTGTGATCAGATCAGTCGAAGACAATAAAGCTTTAGAGAAGTTTTGGACAAGACTTTGTCCAAGCACATCAGTCATCTTTAACATGGAGATACCTTCAACTAGAAAGGAAAATGGAGAGTACAGCCAATAGCAAATTGCTATAAATTGAGTGAAAAATAATCTATTCTCAGGTAAATTGCAAAGCTTTCCGGGTGACTGTGTAGTCCTGCTAATATATGTTTTGGGGCTTGAAATATATAATCATAATAAAAATAAATGCTTAGAATAAAAGTATTTTTCATTGATATTTTTAAAGTCTAATTTTATATAAATTATCTAATATTATTTTGCCGATACGCGCCTGGACTGACGCCAGTCCACTTTTTGAATGCACGATGAAATGCACTGGATTCCTGAAAGTTAAGCTGGTCACTAATCTCTTGCAAACTTTGTTCAGTACGGGTCAGTAATTCAATGGCGGTATCCCGGCGTATCTCATTTTTTAACTGTTGATAGCTAACCCCCTCGCTTTTTAAACGCCGTTGCATGGTCGCTTCAGACATATTCATTTTTAAGGCCAGTTCATTCAGCTCTAGCCATTCTGCCGGTGAAACCTGCAGCAGTTGCCTGCGAATCTGGGTGCTCAAGGCATAGGGGTTTTTAAAACGAACCAATAAATTTTGTGGGGTTTGCTGAATAAACTGATACCAGGACTGAGCATCCTGTTTAATTGGCAATTGCAGATAGCTTGCATCGAATTGCACATAGTTTTCGCTGGCCTGATATTCAATCTGTTCACAAAAACGGACTTTGTAATCAAAATCATCTAGTGGTGCTGCGCATTTGAGTTGAATCTGATTGAGTAAAATCCGTTGTCCACTTAACCAGCAGATCAGGGTATGAATCAGCATCAAATAGGTCGCATAACTAAACATGCGTTTGGTTGCTTTTAAATCATAAATCACGATATAGGCATAGTGTTCCTCAACCATGAGCGTACTTTGCAGGTCGTCCAAAATCAGGTTGAAAAATTGCAAAATATGTTGCAGCGCTTTTTCCAGTGTGTCTGCCTGCATGACCATTTTCGAAAGCAATTTAAAACTGCCACGACGCATAGCATGGCTGTCCATGCCAAAAAATTCGTCATTCATGCTGTCTGCAAGTACAGTCCATAACTGGGCAAATTGGCTGACCGACACACGTGCCTTGGGAGCATTCAGGACTTCTGCTGGAATATTGGCTTTTTTCAGAATGGCAGGGATATCAAATTGCAGCCGTTTGGCATCCAGCAATGCTTCATTCACCAGATCAATCGAGATGGTGCCTTTGCTATATTCCAGTGCAGGCTTATGCATATTCAGTCTGACATCCTTGTTTTCGTTGTCCAAATACATCATGCAAGATGCAATATTTGGAAATTGTACAGAATAAAAACTCTGTTTACTCTGCATATTAAGTCGTATCTGAAATAGAAAAATCGCTAGGAAATAAACATGAACATTCAGGGAAAAGTTATTGTGATCACCGGTGGTGCCTCAGGTTTGGGTGCTGCTACAGCGACTCATCTGGTTGCACAAGGTGCCAAAGTGATTCTGGTTGATATGAATCAGGAGCAGGGTCAGGCATTACAGCAGCAACTGGGTTCACAGTCTGAGTTTGTACAGCTCGATGTTACCGATGAGCAGGCCGTTGAAAGTTTCTTCGCTCATGTTGAAAGCACGTATGGTCAACTGAATGGCTTGATCAACTGTGCCGGGATTGCCCCATCTGCCAAAGTATTGGGTCGTAACGGCATCCATGAATTGGCAATGTTTCAAAAAGTGCTCAATATTAATGTAAACGGTACTTTTAATATGTTGCGTCATGCGGCGGCTTTAATCGCAAAATATGAGCTGCAATCAGGTGAAGAAGAACGTGGCGTGATTGTGAATACTGCTTCGGTTGCTGCTTATGACGGTCAAATTGGTCAGACTGCCTATGCTGCTTCAAAAGGTGCAGTAGTCGCAATGACTTTACCTTTGGCTCGTGAACTGGCTCGTGAAGCGATCCGTGTCATGACCATCGCGCCGGGCATTATGGAAACTCCGATGCTGAAAGGCATGCCACAAAATGTCCAGGATGCTTTGGGGCAAATGGTGCCATTTCCACCACGTCTGGCAAAACCACAGGAATTCGCCCAGCTGGTGGGACATATTTTTGAAAATAGTTATCTAAATGGTGAAGTCATTCGTCTGGATGGCGCAATCCGTATGGCACCAAAATAATTCATTAAATAAACATACTTTCTCTGATTTATCAAAATGGCAATGACGTGTCAGAGAGAGTTGCAGGCTGAATTTGCCGAATATATCTAAAAAAACATCCCGTTTCTGGCAGTTAAAAAGTTTTTTGCTAGATGTTGGATAGAAAAAATAAAGAAGGGAAATACCCGTGATTTTAAATGATGAACAAAAAATGATTCAGGACATGATGCGCAATTATTCGCAGCAGAAACTGAAACCGACAGCGGCCTTACGCGACAAAACTGCACAATTCCCAGCACAAGAACTTAAAGAACTTGGTGAGCTTGGCGCACTTGGTATGACAGTGGCTGAAGAATGGGGCGGCGCAGGTCTGGATTATGTATCACTGGTCTTGGCGCTAGAAGAGATCGCCGCAGGTGATGGTGCAATCTCAACTATTATCAGTGTGCAGAATTCTTTGCCTTGCGGCATTACCCAACGTTATGGCACTGAAGCACAAAAACAGCAGTATTTAAGCAAGCTGGCGACAGGTGAATGGCTCGGCTGTTTCTGCTTGACGGAACCTCAGGCCGGTTCGGATGCCAGTTCGTTGGAGTGTAAAGCCGAACGTGATGGTGATCAATGGGTGTTAAATGGCACCAAGCAGTTTATCACGACAGGTAAACACGCACAGATTGCACTAGTCTTTGCTGTGACCGATAAATCGGCAGGGAAAAAAGGTATTTCATGTTTTCTGGTGCCGACCGATACACCGGGTTATATCGTGTCACGTTTAGAAGAGAAAATGGGTCAGCATTGTTCCGATACCGCGACCATCGTTCTGGATAATTGCCGGATTCCTGCTGCCAACCTGCTGGGTCAGGAAGGTGAAGGCTACAAAATTGCCTTATCAAATCTTGAATCTGGTCGGATCGGCATTGCAGCACAATCAGTCGGTATGGCGCGGGCTGCACTGGATGCTGCAGTGGAATATGCCAATGAGCGAAAAGCCTTTGGTGTGGAAATTGTACAGCATCAGGCCGTGGCATTCAGGCTGGCAGATATGGCGACACAAATTGAAGCCGCACGTCAGCTCGTCTTGCATGCTGCAACGTTAAAAGATGCAGGCTTAGCGTGTTTAAAAGAAGCATCGATGGCAAAACTGTTTGCATCGACCATTGCAGAGCGAGTCTGTTCAGATGCGATTCAGATTCATGGTGGCTACGGTTATGTCTCTGATTTTCCGGTCGAGCGAATTTATCGTGATGTGCGAGTGAGCCAGATTTATGAAGGTGCATCAGATATTCAACGACTGGTGATTGCGCGTGAAGTGTGTCAACGCTGATTTTTAATTTAAAAAACAGACTTTGATTGATGTTCAAATCCTGCACTTACATTGATGGATATGGAAATTGCAGGATTCAACTGAACATGATGATCTAAAGACATACAGTACGAATAATCGAAAAATAAGCCTTATTCATGTTCTAGTCCTAGGGCATGAATGCAGATTTGAGAAAGTATGCTGATGGAATCAGCAGGAACAACAAATACAAATGGACAAACTCAGGCAAGGTCGCCTGAAAACTACAATAGGAAAGAGGTTGTCGTCATGAAGACACTAGAACAGGCATATGCTGATTTTAATTTTGAAAATATGGTTCAGGAACATCTGGTTGGAAGCGCAGAGAACATTAATGCTTATACTGAATGCTGTGGGCGCTACCTGGGTCAAAACCGAACTGCACTGATCTGGGAAGGCAAAAACGGTGAAGCAGAGCAGTGGACCTTTGAACAGCTGGCAGCAGCTTCAGGACAGCTGGCCAATTATATGCATTCTCTGGGTTTAAAGGCCGGCGACTGTATTGCAGGGTTGCTGCCAAGAACGCCAGCACTCTTAATTACCATATTGGCCACCTGGCGTATCGGTGCTATTTATCAACCTTTATTTACTGCTTTTGAGAGTAAAGCCATTGAACATCGTATCAGTACCGCCGATACCCAGCTGATCGTCACTGATGAAGAGCAGCGATTAAAACTTCATGATCTCAATGCTCCGAATATTCTGACTGTGCATCAGGCAGCAGCAGATAATTATCAAAATGCTGATTTCTGGACAGCCTTACAGCAACAACCAGAGGAGTTTGAACCGGTAAATTGCCAGTTTAATGATGTCTTTCTGATGATGTTTACTTCAGGCACGACAGGCTTGGCAAAATCAGTTCCTGTACCTTTAAAGGCATTGTTGGCCTTTAAAGGTTATATGCTGCACGCCGTAGATCTGCGAAATGAGGATTCATTCTGGAATCTGGCAGACCCAGGCTGGGCGTATGGGCTGTATTATGGCATTGCAGGGCCGCTGAGTTTAGGACACAGCATCATCATGGATGAGCGTGGCTTTAGTGTCGATAACGCCGTACAAATCATTCAAAGATATCAGGTCAGTAACTTGACCGGTTCGCCAACTGCATTTCGCATGTTCTTTGGCTTTAAAGAAAAATTTAATGCAGGCATCAGTTCGCATTTACGCGTGGTAAGCAGTGCTGGTGAGCCGCTCACGCCTGAAGTGATTCAATGGTTTAATCATGATTTAAATGTAAATATTTACGATCAATATGGACAGACTGAACTGGGTATGGTGATCGCCAATCATCATGGCTTGGAGCATTATAAAAAAGTTGGTTCAGCTGGTTTTGCCATTCCTGGGCATCGTTTTGCTGTATTGAACAAAGAACATCAGGAAGAAGTAGAAAAAGGCGGTATTGGAACCTTGGCAATTGACTGTGCAGCTTCACCTTTGATGTGGTTTGAAGGCTATGCAGGCCACAACCGCAAGTCATTTGTCGGGCAGTATTATCTCACTGGTGATACAGTGAAACTGAATGAGTATGGTGGTATTGATTTTATTGGACGTGCGGACGATGTCATTACAACCTCGGGCTATAGGGTTGGGCCTTTTGATGTAGAAAGTACCTTGCTTGAATGTGAAGAAGTGCTGGAATCCGCAGTCATTGGTAAGCCAGATCCAGAACGAACAGAAATTGTGAAAGCCTTTGTGGTGCTTAAATCGGTTTATCCTGCTACTGAGGATTTGATGTTGAAACTGCAAAGCTATGTACGTTCACGCTTATCCAAACATGCCTATCCGAAAGAGATTGAGTTTGTAGCATCTTTGCCTAAAACATCGAGCGGCAAGATTCAGCGCAATTTACTCAAACAGCAGGAAGTTGCCAAACTTCAAGAGATAAAGCGAGTCAGTTAATTTTTCAAATTAATTTTTTGATTGAATTCTAAAAGGCTGCCATGACAGCCTTTTGGTTTTTTAGGAAATAAATCTTCTACTTAAATTTTAGTCAGATATTGAGCTGATTTTCCCAAGCTTATATTTTTAAGAGAGCAGATTGAGGCAAGCAAAAATTATAAATTTTTATGTCATTACAGTAAAATTACATTAATATTTAAAATGAAATATATCAAAAATTTAGCCTCTTTATCTTAAGAGGCTAAATTCGTTAATTACCAGATATTGCCTTGTAAATTCACTTTTTGATGCTCTGCATGAGGCTCGCCCGCTTCACCGGTAACGCCACCTTTTAAGGCTTTAAAAAGCTGGGTGACTTTGTTGTCTGTCACATTCCAATATTCTGCGCTGACTGCTTCAGCAATCAATACCCGTACGGTCGGATCATCCTTACCTTCAAACCAGTTTTCAGCCCACGGATTCCACAACTGTTCAATCAGAATACGGTCAGTACTGATCTGGGCATGTGCACTAATCGACACATAAATACCATCCGATGGTTTTGCAAAAGACAGGCCAATTTGACCACGACCTGTTTCTGCTGCTTTGACCAGATCATTGGTATTACGCAGGATGAAATATAAGTTTTGACGTTCATTCATCTGCTCGGAGTTCAGCATGGTCATCGGCTGGGAGTGTATTTCATGTGTTTCGGTTAAATGGCTGATCATGGTGTAACGGACATCCTTGATCAATTCCCATAATTTTTCACGATTATCATGTTGAGTATTGTTATGCTCGGTCATGTATGTTCTCCATACGATTTTATGAAAGCTGAAAAGATTGCTTGGTATTTTCAGATTAATCACATTTAGAGATAGATGCCTTAGGTCTCACTGAACTCATACATTTTCATACTCAAATACAGGCAGAGACTACAGAATTGCTAAACTAAAGCTGCTCTATTTACAGGGTAATTCAATAGCAAAGATTTTAAAAACTTCAGGTCTGACACCTTTTATAAATTAGAAAGAGCTGTTTGCCGGAATCGTTTAATTGAGGTGAACCAAAAAAAATTGCCAAGCCATAGCGGCTGCAGCTTGATACCGAGCGTTTAGCTGATATGCTATTTGGCTCAACGATTGCCGAACTATTTATTGATGTGCTGTGAATTGACTGTGAGATTGATCTTCTAAAGATTTATCAGCCTTTAGAAACTTCAGTAAAGCTAATTTTTGCGATCATTGTTAAAAATTTCGAAACAAGGAAAGACGTTGTCTACATTTAACATGGATGCCATATCCCCAGAATTCGAACTCACCGATGCTGAATTGCATCTATATAGCCGTCAGATTCTCCTGGATGGCTGGGATATTGATGCTCAAGAACGGTTAAAATTTTCTAATGTTTGCATTATTGGTTGTGGCGGGATTGGCTGTGCACTGGCAGAACTTCTGGCACGCGCAGGTGTGGGGAAAATTACCCTGATCGATCCGGATACCATCGAGATGAGTAATTTACAGCGACAACTAGCATTTATGCCGCAGGATATTGGATTTTATAAGGCAGAAACTCTCGCCAAAAGGCTGGGCCAGATTAACCCGAACGTACAGGTTGAATATGTGAATCAGGCTTTAACGGCTGAGAATGCAGCACACCTGATTGAACATCAGGATCTGGTGCTGGATGGCTGTGATCAGTTTGCCACACGTTATCTGGTCAATCAGATTTGTGTTGAGCTGAATGTGCCATTATTGAGTGCTTCTGCGATTGGCTTGCAAGGGCAGCTGTTTATGGTTGAAGGGGATTCCGCCTGTTATGCCTGCCTGTTCCCACCAGAGAATCAAGCAGATGAAAGTCTGCGTTGTGCAGATTCCGGTGTACTGGCGACCACACCTAACGTGATGGCCAGCTTGCAGGCACATCATGCCTTGTTATATCTGGGATTGGGCCAGATGCCACTTAGACAAAAGCTGTTGTTGTGGGATGGTATGAGCTTTAAGCAGCGGATTCTCACTTTCGAAAAAGATACAGATTGCCCAATCTGTCAGGCAAGATAAGCCTGCAAAGTGATTTTTTTTGCTACACTGCGTTTAATTAATTTTTCCTAAGACATTATGAAAAACAATATCTGGTTAGATGGAATACGTTCAGTTGCCCGTATGGGGGAGACAGCAGTCGTTGCGGCAAAGGCGGGCTTTAAATATGCCACTGAAAAGCCGAGCAATGCCAAACTCATGCGTGAAACTTTTGAATCATTAGGTTCAACTTATATCAAGCTGGGTCAGTTTATTGCCAGCACGCCGTCTCTATTTCCACGTGAATATGTTGAAGAATTTCAGGGCTGCCTGGATCAGACCCCACGCTTGCCGTTTAGCTATATCCAGCAGGTTTTAGCCTCTGAATTTGCAGGTCGTAATCTGGACGAAATCTTTGCATCGATTGATGAAACGCCACTCGCATCTGCATCCATTGCACAGGTGCATGCAGCCAAGCTGGTATCTGGTGAAGATGTCGTGATTAAGGTACAAAAACCCGGTGTAGAAACGATTTTATATACCGACCTAAATGTACTGCATTGGGCAACCAAATTGCTGGAAAAAGCAGTCCCGAAAGTCAAGTTTGCTTCACTGGCTGACATTGTCGAAGAAATCAAAACCCGTATGGTGCGTGAAGTCGATTTTATCGAAGAAGCCCAGAATCTGGATGATTTCGTCAATTACCTGAATATCACCAACAATCAGGCAGCCACTGCACCTAAGGTTTATCATCAATATTCGACCCGTCGTGTGCTTACCATGCAGCGTTTATATGGTGTACCTTTGACAGATTTTGAAGTCGTCAAAAAAGTATCCAAAGATCCATCTCAAGTACTCATCACTGCGATGAATACCTGGTTTGGCAGCTTGATGATGTGTAACAGTTTCCATGCCGATCTGCATGCAGGCAATCTGATGTTACTCGAAGATGGCCGTGTCGGTTTTATTGATTTCGGTATAGTCGGTCAGCTCAAGCCTGAGGTATGGACGGCATGTATGGCATTCATGGATTCATTGCAACATACTAATTATGAGCTGATGGCGCAAAACATGCTGAAAATGGGCATGACCGCTGTGCAGATTGACACCAAAGTCTTGGCTGCTGATCTGGAACGTTTATTTAGCGGTGTATTGATGGCAGATCCACAGGAATTGTTAACGTCTAATCCTGCTGACCTGAACGATATCATGATGGATATGGTGGCTGTGGGTGAACGTCACGGGATCCGGTTCCCGCGCGACTTTGCCTTGCTGTTCAAGCAAATGCTGTATTTCGACCGTTTCATGCGAATTCTGGCGCCGTATACCGACATCTATGCCGATCAGCGTTTGCAAATGGTGCAGAGCATGGATCCGAATCTGTTGTTAAAGCATTAATTTAATCCCTCCCGACCTCCCTTTCTAAAGGGAGGAGCGTCTCATTGCTTGATAAAATATAAGCGATAAAAGTCCCTCTTTATAAAAGAGGGATTTAGGGAGATTAGTTGTAAATATCATATTCTCGAGCAATCCAATGGACGCCATTATTATTGAAGGTTTAAAGGTTGAGACAGTCGTGGGCTGTTTTAACTGGGAGCGTCAAATTATTCAGCCTCTAATGCTGGATTTGACCATTCAAACCGATTTAGAACAGGCATCAAACTCAGATGCACTTGCAGATACGCTGAATTATGCAGAAATTTGTGAGATTTCCAGCAAAGTCATTCAAGACGCCAAGCCGGAATTGATTGAACATGCAGCAAAGTTAGTGCTGAATGCACTTTTTACTACCTTTACAGCAATTGAATCGATTAATATTACGATCCGTAAGCCTGCCATTATCGCGCAAGCCAATTCTGTAGGGATACGTCTTGAACGCCACCGAAACGATTTTCGCCCTAGCATTAGCGAGTAATTGTCATCCTCAGCAACATTTTCAAGCTGCACAGCAACGTATTTCTGAATGGGGAGAAGTTCAGTTTTCTCCCATTTATATGATTCCTTGCCGCGATAGCATAGGCGCCGATTACTGGAATGCAGCGTGTTTATTGCGAAGTTCGGTGTCCAGTGAAGACATCATTGAGCTGCTCAAACAGCTGGAACAGGCATCAGGGCGAGTACGTCCATCACATCAGATTACTTTGGATGTTGATTTGATTGCCTGGGGGTCAGATCTTAAACATATGCAGTTTAATGAAAAAAAATTGCCCTTGGCTTTGGATGTGAAAGTGCCCATGTTTGATATCTGGCATGATGCCATGTTCGAGCATGGATCACATAGCTTCCCAACAGTTGAACAGCTGATTTAAATCAAATCACATAATTTTTTGCTAATACATTTTATCCAGTAAGAATAGTTAACCGGCCTGATCAAACAAGATCAGGCTTTTTTATGATGCAGTTTTTTGTTTTTAGATCAAAAGAAAAATTCAGATAAGATGAGATGCTTAAGTTTAGAACTCATTTAAAAATGAAAATATTAGAAATCTTGGTTTCGGTGATTTTAATTCTTGGGATTCTTTATGTGATCCAATGGGGGATTTCATGGTTTTCCGACAGGAAATTAATATTTGATTGATTTAAAGCTCTGGAATTTATTCTAAGATCAGTAAAAACTCTCAAAGCAGTAAAAATGCATCATCGCTCTTTCACTTTTTCTTGTTATAAAAAATGATCAGCAATACGATAATGATCGCCAAGATGGCAAGAATGATTGTAGTTTCCATAACAATACCTCTCAGGCATAGATCTTAGGTTTTAAGCATCTAAATTAAAACCGAATATATATTAATTAAACTCAAGTTTTGTTAGAGCCGCTAGTTCTTTGAAAAAACATTTTTCAGTGATGTTAATAGAAGAACCCCTCAATCATATTCTGTGTCTAACTAAAAAATAAACACATATTTAGGCAACAGACACATTAAATAATGATCCGATCCACGCACTGAATAACATGGCGATAATTCCCCAGAGCATCACCCGAACTGCACCTCTCCAGACACTTACTCCACCGGCATAGCTTGCCAGTGCACCCATCATCCCCAGACTTAAAACGCCAATCAGCATGACACCTTTATCCAGATAGTGTTCCGGTAAAATCATGATTGAAATTAAAGGAAATAATGAACCTACCGTAAATGCCATAGCCGAAGAAAATGCAGCGAGAAAGGGCTGGGCAGAGGTATGTGCTGAAATACCAATTTCATCCCGGGCATGGGCATCCAAGGCATTATGGTCGGTCAGCTGTTCAGCGACCTGTTGTGCCAAAGCAGGTTCCAGACCTCGTTGTATATAAATCGTTTTGAGCTCATTTAACTCATGCGTGGGATGGCGTTGCAGTTCGCGCTCTTCCATGAGTAGATCATTGGTTTCAATATCTTGCTGGGATTTAACCGAAATATATTCACCAGCTGCCATCGATGCAGCACCAGAGATTAAGCCGGCAACACAGGTTACCAATAAAATTTCCGTGGATGCTCCACTGGCTGCGATACCCACCACCAGACTGGTGACCGAAATAATTCCGTCATTTGCCCCCAGCACAGCTGCACGAAGCCAACCCGCACGTTCGATATAATGTTTTTCAAGATGGTATGAATGGCGCACAATGAAGCCCCTTTTTTTATTATCATCATGATTATAGTAAATTTAAGTCATGTATAGATAGTAGGATTGCATCGATCTGAAAATTACCTTGAATGATCAGCTCATCGTGCGCTTGGCTGAGCATTTTATCAATCTAAGATAAAATCGAAGTGAGATTCATAAGTTCAAGAAATCAGACGCACTTGATACATAATTGATTTACGAATGGTAAAAATGACTAAAGCAAATCAAACATATCGAACAAAATAATAGCTGAGTGAGCCGGTTTAAAAAGAGAATTATCATGAAAGAAAAACATGAAAGCCATAAATGCTTGGTATGCGGCAAGCACTTTCTTCTGAAAAATCTCACTCCGATGGGAACGGTCAGAAAAGTCATTACCGAAGAGATTGCCAGGGATATTCCAGGCTGGACACCGCAAGATTATATTTGCCAGGCAGATTTAACCCAGTACCGCATACAGTATGTACATTCATTATTAAGTTCGGAAAAGGGTGAAGTGACTGATCTTGAGTTTGAAGTGATTCATAGCATGCATCAGCATGAACTGATCACCAAAAATGTGGAAACGACCTTAGAGCAAAAGTGGACCTTGGGAGAAAGGCTTGCCGATAAAATTGCAACTTTTGGTGGAAGCTGGACCTTTTTGATTTGTTTTGCAATCTTCTTGGGTCTGTGGATTACGATAAATACTGTGGTGATGGTGACACGACCTGCTGATCCTTATCCATTTATTCTGTTGAATCTAATTCTGTCCTGTCTCGCGGCGATTCAGGCACCTATTATTATGATGAGCCAGAACAGACAGGAAGCAAAAGACCGCTTACGTTCACAAAATGATTATCAGATTAATTTAAAAGCCGAGCTGGAAATTCAGCATTTGCATGAAAAATTAGATCATCTGCTGCTGCATCAATGGGAACGGTTGGCGCAAATTCAGGAAATTCAGCTAGACCTACTTTCTGAAATGAGTAAAAAAAATTAAAGGATGCTGTGGGGAATCTCTATTATTTTATAGAGCTTATAAGTAATAAGATCGCCAGATGCCTTGAGTTACTATTATCTCGCTCAAGATTTGACACATATTAAAAAGCCCACAAATGAGTGGGCTCAAACTAAAACCGTCTTATTTAAATAAAATAGCTGGTTTTAGTCATCAATTTGGAAATGCCGGTCATGGCGATCTTGACGGGAACGGGCAAGTCTACGCCACCCGCATTTAACGCTGTATCTCGATGATGCAGTTCATCTTCGTTCATCTGTTCCAGAATACGACGAGAACGTTCATCCTGCGGTGGCAACTGGCTAATATGATGCTGTAAATGCATGCTGACCTGACGTTCTGTTTCAGCCACAAAACCCAAGCTGTATTTGTCGCCTGCGATCCCGGCAATCGCACCCATACCAAAGGAAAGACCGTACCAGACCGGATTGAGCAGACTGGTATGGCTATCTAGTTCTTTTAGTCGGTCTTCACACCAGGCCAGATGATCTTGTTCTTCAATCGCAGCCTGTTCCATTTCGCGACGCACATTTGGGAGTTTCGCCGTCATGGCCTGACCATGATACAGCGCCTGTGCACAAACCTCACCACTATGATTGACCCGCATTAAACCTGCCACATGACGTGCATCACTGACCGTTAATTGTGTTTCTACCGGTTGGGCTGGATTTTCACGTTGGGCCGAAGTCGTGCCCGGGACTAGACTGCGTAATGCCTGGTCAAAAGAATGAATCAGCTTATCGAGACCTGTATATTGACGCATGAATTAATCCTCCAAGGGCGCTTTTGCAGTTTTGATCATTGGTTTCAGCCGGAAAAGTAGCCATAAGGTAAACAGGCCACTCAATACTGCAGTAATACAAAAAAGTATTTTAAGATCAAGCTCTAAAACACTTAAAATAATAATCGAGAATATAGCAGAAGATACCATGAAAACGGCATTCAGAATGTTATTTGCTGCAACCACACGTGCACGATGTGAGCGGGGAGAATGTGCCTGCATCATGGCATACAGGGGTACGATATAAAAACCGCCGCTAATTCCGAGTAAGGTGACGGCCAGCATCACATGGTAATAGCTCCAGCCTTGCTGAAAGACATCTGCCAGACCGATTAATGCGCCTGTACGTTCCGGAACAAAGGCTAGACTTGCGGCCAGATATAGGGCAAAGATCACCAGACCGATCGCGCCAAAAGGCACCATCTTAATGTTGACCTGGCTGCCACCAATTTTACGGCATAAGTATGAGCCTAACCCAATCCCGACAGAGAAAAAGGTTAAGAGTAGACTGGCGACATTTTCAGATGCATGCAGATTTTGTAAAGTCAGCTGAGGAATCTGGGTCAGATAGGTTGCACCATAAAACCAGTACCATGAATTGCCCAGTAAAATGGTAAAAATCAAAGGTAAGCCTTTGGCATATTTCAAGGTCTGCAAGCTGGTGCGAAAAAAATTCCAGTCAACTTGCAGCTCAGGCGCGGGAATACTTTGTTTCAGGATATAGCGACTGGATATATAACCAATCAAGGCGATGCTGATTACGGTTAAACTGATCCAGATTAGGTTGCCGGCCGAAGCTGCAATGACTGCACCGCCCAGAATCATACCGAATAGGATTGCCAGAGAAGTTCCGGACTGAAACAGGGCATTGCCGGACATCAATTCATTTGGTTTCAGCACTTCTGGTAAAATGGCATATTTGATCGGACCAAAGAAAGTGGAATGAGTTCCCATCAGGAATAGGGCAAATAACAGAATCCATAAATTGCCCATGAGGAAACCGACAGTTCCCAGCAACATAATGGCAATTTCCAGAAGCTTGAGATAGCGAATCAGCTGTGAACGTTCGTATTTGTCGGCAATCTGACCGGCAGTGGCTGAAAAAATAAAATAGGGCAAGATAAACAATAAAGCCGCCAGATTATTTAAAGTGCTGATGCTGGCCGATTGCTGTTGAATCCAGCCATAAGTGATGACCAGCAGTAACGCCTGTTTAAATACATTATCGTTTAATGCACTAAAAAACTGCGTCAGAAACATCGGTAAAAAGCGCCGAGAAGCTAACAAATGTTCATTTTTGTTCATATAGGCCGTGCTACATTAAGTTTTATTAAGAAATGTCAGTTATGCGTAAACATTGAGAAAAATCATGTAAGATACTTTCAGCCATGTAAAGGTAAAAACCAATTAATTAAGCTCCTTAGCTTATATTTTTCGGTCAAATAATCAATTAAAGAATGTATTCGTTTAGAGTTTGCTATGCCTGCAAAGAAAAATTTTAAAAAAACGATGCTAAATCGCAGTATGGGGCCTCTCATACCACAGCATAGTGGTATGCAGCTGTGTATGAGCATCTTTTTTATGATGTTATCCCATCAGAGCATGGCACAAACCGAACAGCCCGAAACACCCGTGGCCATTTCTCAGGCAGAAATGGTGGACGAGTTATCTAAAGAAGCGATTCGTCAGGGTGCGGCCACGTCCGAAACGGAAGCGGAAGAAAAAATTGAAGAAGCCTTGGAGCCTGAAGTTCCAGTTGACAGCATGTTGATGCTGGAACAACAGCAAAATGCAGGATCTGGTCTGGGTGAATTTACGCCGATCGAGTTTGATGATCTGGAAGATCTGCCTATGCAGACCATTGATCAGAACATGGCCAATGAAATTTATCAGGTAGCCGAGCAAGCCAAACAGGAAGCACAAAACTATCGCAATACTCAGACCAGCGAAACGGTGGTGGCCGATATCAGCCAGCAAGAACTGCTGGAAATTAATCAGGCGCCGGTTAATGTCGATCAGTTGATGCAATTGATTCAGGCAGACAGCCAGATTATTGTAAAAAATAATGAAGCCGGATTGACCTTGCCAGAAATGCCGGGTCAGTTGGTTGCTGAGGATGATAAACGTCCGAATCTGTTCAAACGACTATTTTATAAAATCCGTCCTCCACGTCAGATCATGACCGCAAGAGTTCCTCGAATTAGTGCAGATGTGGTGATCATGAATGGGCAAGGTGTGGCGCAAAGCAACGGTATGCTGAATCGTAAAGATGTGCCTGAAGGCCATTTGAACTTAAGAAATAATGTCAAAGCCAAGTTGTCCAGTTTTACCCAGGAGTCTTTTGGCGACTTTAATTCAGCTTTGCCGCAATTACGCACCTTGTCCAGACAGGCAGCGCGGGCGGTGGGTTATTATAATGCCCAGTTCAGGCTTGAAAAAATCTCTGACAGTCGGGTTCGGGTTTTTGTGACCCCGAATGAACCTGTCCTGATTAGTACTCAAAATATTGAATTTACTGGAGAGGGTGCGGAACAGCCACAATTCCAGGTCATCAGTCTTTTGCCTGAACAGGAAGAAGGCGATATTTTCAACCATGGCAATTATGAAAAAACCAAGACACGCATTACCACTGCAGCCAATAACAACGGTTATTTTGATTCATTCTGGCGTCTGCATGATGTAAAGATTGCCCAGCCACAAAACACCGCCGATGTGAACCTGCGTTTTGAAACGGGTGAACGTTATAAATTAGGCAATGTCGAGTTCAGAATGAGTGATCCTGAAAAGGAATTCCCGCTGGACCGAGACGTACTGGAAAGTCTGGTCACCTGGACAGATGGTGCTGATTATACCTTCTGGCGGGTTAATAGCCTGGCCAATAATCTGACCAACTCACGCTATTTCAACTATACCCTGGTGGATGCGATTCGCCCTGATCCGCTTGATAAAGAGCTGGAACTGGCACCCGATATTCAAAGCCTGATTGAAGAACAGAAACGGAGTGAAGATCAGGCTGCTACGATGCAACCAGCTCGCTCGGTATCCTCTTCTCAGGAAGTGACCCAGAATGTCGTGGATGAAGACCAGTTTGCCGGTAGCCGCGATCAGGAAAGTGCAAATTTAAGAACTTTGCGGGTTGAGCAGCAAACCAAAGAGAATGAACAGGACCGTTTAAAAGTACAGGCACGAGAAGAGAAAAAGATTCCAGTGATTGTGACTTTAAATGCAGACCGTTTAAATAGTGCTGAAGTGGGTCTGGGTTATGGCACAGATACCGATATCCGTTTACGTGGTCAATATCGCCGTGCCATTGTGAACAAGCGCGGACATTCGTTTGATGCCAACATGGAGTTATCTGGCATCCGTCAGTCGATTGATGGACGTTATAATATTCCCTATCACCATCCGCTGAATGACTATGTCAGTATTGTGGGTGGTTATGAGCGTGAAGAGCGTGAAGGTGTTGCACAGGGTGAAGGCCTGTTGATTGAATCGGCAGTCTTAGGTGCAGACCGGATTATCAAGAATCCACGTGGTAGCTGGCAGCGGACTTTTGGCGCACGTTACCGTCTGGATCGCTTGAAGCAGGATGGTTCTGTTGATTTTAACCAGATTCCAGAAGCTTTTCGCTTTAATACCGAAGATGAACAGCAATCGCTATTAGTCGGTTATGAAGTTTCACGTACCGAGAGTGATCGTCGGGTCAACCCAACCAAAGGCTTCAAACAGACTTATAAGATTGAACTGGGCAGCGAGGCTTTACTCTCTGATGCGGATATGGCCATTGTGAATGCAGGCTGGCGTTTTATCTATTCATTGGGTGAAAATGCAGACCATCAGTTTGTTGGTCGTGCCGATGCAGGCTATATTTTTACTCAAGATTTTGCCAAAGTACCGTATAACCTGAGATATTTTACTGGCGGTGACCAGAGTATCCGCGGTTTTGACTACAAGAGCCTTTCTCCGGAAATTGACGGCTTTAAAGTGGGCGGGCAGGCCTTGGGTGTGGCTTCATTAGAATATAATTATCAGTTTAAGGAAGGTTGGCGTGCTGCGGTCTTTGCAGATGCCGGAAATGCCTATAATAAAGAATTCAATAATCCGACCGAATATGGCGCGGGTGTGGGTGTACGTTGGGCTTCACCGATTGGGCCAATACGTATAGATGTTGCGACTGGACTGTCTGATGACAATTATCCGATTCGTTTACATTTCTTTATTGGATCGCAGTTATAAAACATCATTTTAAAAAATAGTTATTTGGGTAGATCATGGTCGAGAACCAACCACAGCCAGAACAAGAACCACAAGCTAACGTTGTGCCGAAAAAGCGCCGTATATTCAGAAGCATCCTATTGTCGGTGCTTTTCTCGCTGATTTTTCTGCTGTCTGTGCTGGCTCTACTGTTTTCGACCAATCAGGGCAGTAAATTCCTGCTGGATCAGGTGCTGCAACGCCAGCAAATTATTCAATATGAATATGAAGGCGGCAATTTATGGCGCGGGATTATTCTTAAAAATGTGCTGGTCAGCCTGAAACCAGTCGATGTCAAAATTGATCGTGCTGATGTCAAGCTGGGTTGGCGCGCAATTGTCAAAAAAGAAATTCATCTGACTGAAGCCGATGTCCTCAATCTGCAAATTATTAACAAGCGACCTTCAACGGGCGAACCGTTCAAGTTCAATGCTATCCGTTTGCCTTTTATCTTGCGTGTCGATCATTTGCTATTGGATCATCTGGTGATTAAAACCCAGACCAATGCAGTCGATTTCTATAATATCGAATTAAATGAGGCACTCTGGTCCGGCACCGAATTAAATTTTGAAGATTCCCGTATGGACATGGGCTATCTGTCGGTACGTGAAGCCACGGGTAAAATGCAGTTTGAAGGCAAATATCCTCTAGATGCCACGGGCATAGTCAATCTGCCTTCCTTAAGAGACAGCTTGAATATTCATGATATTCAGGTGCGGGCACGCGGAACGCTGGACACCATCCAGGCTGGCGTAGCGACCAATACGCCTGATTTATTAACCGGTTGGGTTGTCGTGCATCCTATGCGTCCTCAGGTACCGATGCGTGGCGAGTTGAAGTTCAAGGATTATCACTGGCCTATTCTGGCCGAACAGAAACTGTTTACCAAAGACGGCATTGCCGAGTTCAATGGTGATATCAAGCGTCTGGACCTGAATGTCCAGACTGACCTGATTGGGGAAAATATTCCGCAAGGTCAGTATAGTGCGGTGATGTATACCGATCTGGTCAATCAGCTGAATATTACCGATCTGAATGGTCAGTTGATGAAAGGCGCAGTCACCCTTGCCGGGACAGTGGGCTGGAAAGACCGGGTCAGCTGGGATTTGGCTGGACGCTTAAATGGGATTGATCCTAAGCACGAGCGCATTCCGCAAGTCGTACAAGATTTCTTGCCACCAAGTTTGGATGCGAATATTGCTTCTGCGGGTAACCTGGAAAATGGCCTGCACCTTACCGGACTAGTTGATTTCGACCGCTATGAAAGCTGGAGTCTGAAGCTGGATCAAAACCCGGTCAAAGGCAATAAAGCGCAGCCGATGCTGCTGGATGTTACCTGGAAAAATATTGATCGCGCCGTACCTTATGTAGGCTGGCTCAGCAGTGAGTCTGGCGATGTCAAATTGGCATTGGTCGAAGGTCAGCAGAATATTCATGTGGCGACTAAAGTCGAGCAGCATGAAGAAGGTCTTCTGCCTGCAGGCATGTATCAGGCCAAACTCAATCTGAACAAAAATATCCTGAATGTCCCGAGCTTTAATTACAGCGCCAATGCACAGGCAGGTAGCTTAAGCGGCAATGCACGGATTGAACTGCCACAGGAAAAACGTCAGTTAAAATGGACCGCAGTATTAAATGCCAAAAATTTGAATACCCAAAGTATTGCTGCAGCTTCACCGGTAGATCGTTTGAATGGCCAGGTTAAAGCCAATGGTTATGCGCAACCGAATCAGCAGATTATTAAATTGAATAGTGTCGACCTGACCGGACGACTGGCGGAGCAGAATGAAACCGTACGTTTGACCGGAAACAGCACCATTGCCTTGTTATTCCATAATGAAAAAGCGGGTGGCGGATTTAAAGGTTATGCGGTCAATTATGATGGTGCTTTAAATGCCAGCCAGCTTAAAGCCAGTCAGGGTATGCTGAAACTGCGCGTTTCAGGCACCCCAGAAATGTTGAAGATAAATGAATTCCGTCATGATGGTGTGGCTGGCAAGATTAATGCCAGCGGTCTGGTCAATCTGGCGAATGGCATTGGCTGGGATATCAATGCATCTTTAATCCGTTTTAAGCCGCAATATTTTAATGCCAAACTGAAAGGCGAATTGTCAGGTAATGTGCAAACCCAAGGGGTGTGGTCAGATGCCTTAAAACGCATTCAGATTCAACGTTTAAATCTGGCCGGTATGCTGAATAACAAACCAGTTCGTGGCACAGGTAATTTATCGGTCATCATTAACTCAAATCAGCGCGGTTTTGTACCACAGCAGTTTGAAGCCAATAACCTGTTCCTGTCTTATGCCAGCAACCAGATTCAGGCGACCGGTAATGCACAAAATCTCCAACTGAAAGTCAATGCGCCGGCCCTGTTTGAATTGTATCCGGGCTTAAGAGGTCGTGCGCAGGGCTATATCAATATGCAGGCACAACCACGTTTGCAGGCTTCGGCTAATCTGTCTATCGACAATTTTGCCTTTAAAAACCTGTTTAGCGTGCAGAAAGTTCGTGTTCGCGGACAGTTGCCAACATCGCAAAGCACACCAACTTTATTGACCGCGACAATGGATCGCCTGCGTAGCGGTTCACGCGAGATTGTACGTGGTGAGATATCACTGGCCGGTACCCGTGCTGCACACATTCTCAAAGTGCAGGCAGAAAACCGCCTGTCAAAATTCTTTGTGCAGCTCGCCGGTGGCTTTAATGCCCAAAATAACTGGCTGGGTCAGATTCAAAAAGGTGATTTTGACTCTTTACGTGCCCGTCTGGTGCAGCGTCAAAATGCAGCAGTGATTTATAACAGTGCTCAATCGGATCTGTTTGTTGGTGCTCATTGCTGGATGAGTCAGCAAAGCCAGTTGTGTTTTGATCAGCCGATTCGGGTCAACAAAAACCGTGGTAGTGCCTCTTTTATTACTCAAAACCTTGATCTGGAAGACTTCAGTGCATTCCTGCCTGATGGATTGGCGTTGACGGGTAAAGTCAATGGTTATGCCAAGGCTGCCTGGGCGCAAGGTGCTAAACCTAAAATTGACGCACGTCTGGTGACGCGTAATGGTGTGGTGGGCCTATCTTCTGAAGATCCAGATTATTTGGGTTCTACACTGAAATATGATGAAGTCGGTCTGGTGGCAAAAAGCGTGGCAGATGGCTTGCAACTTCGGCTGGACGTTAAAACACCGGATATCGGAACCGGATATGCTAATGTCATCATTGATCCATATCGTGACAGTAAACCGATGCGTGGTGAAATTGCCTTTAACCAGGTACGGCTCAAGGTCTTTAAGCCATTTATTCAGGATATCCGTAATCTGGACGGGATATTATCTTATGCCGGAAAAATTAGCGGAACTTTAACGGATCCTTTACTTGAGGGTGAGGTTCGGGTCAAAGATGCTTCGATCAGCATGATCTCCTTGCCGGTGAACTTGACCAACCTACAACTTTATTCATCCATACGTCAGAATTCTGCCAGCATCAATGGCGCATTTAACAGTGGTCGTGGTGTGGGTAAATTAACCGGATCGGTCGACTGGAAAGGCGATCCGCGAGTGCAGTTAAAACTGCAAGGTGATAATCTGCTGATTCGTCAGGCACCATTAATTACCGCTGTGGTGACACCTGATTTAACTCTGGACATGTACCCATTTAATAAAAAACTGAGTCTGAGTGGTACAGTCGATGTACCGCGTGCATTGATTTCAATGCCTGAAGCCTCAGAACCTGTAGTCGGTTTATCTTCAGATGTACGTGTCGTGCGTGAAGGTGATGATCAACTAGCGATCTTGAAGTCGGCACGTCCTTGGGATATCCGGGCAGATGTCGCCGTTTCCTTAGGGAATCAGGTAATCTTCCAGGGCTTTGACAGCCGTATTCCGCTATTGGGTCGAGTCAATCTGTCACAGCGTGGTCTGGAAACCGCAATGCGTGCCAATGGTGCGATCGGGGTATCGCAACGAGTGAAAATCGAAGCCTATGGCCAAAGTCTGGACCTAAATCGTGCTATCGCGCGTTTTAATGGTGAACTTACCAATCCGACACTGGACATTGATGCCAATAAATCGGTTCAGGGTAGTACGGTCGGGGTACGCGTAACAGGGACGGCATCGAGTCCAAGTATTCAGATCTATAATGATGCGGGCTTGTCAGAACAGGAAGCCTTGAATGCCTTGATTACCGGTCGTGTCAATGAAGGTGTATCTGGTTTAAGCCAGGCTGAAGGATTTAGATCCGATGTGAATAATACGATCGCTGCTGCGGGGATCAGTCTGGGCTTGGGTGGCACCCGCGCACTGACCAACCAGATCGGGCGCAGTTTTGGCTTAACTGGTCTAGCTCTGGATGCGCAGGGTACAGGAGATGATACCCAGGTTTCTGTAACTGGTTATATTACGCCAGATTTATATCTGCGCTATGGGGTCGGGGTATTCACACCAGTGAATAAGCTGACTTTACGTTATCAGGTAAATCAGCGTCTGTATTTAGAAGCGAGTCAGTCTTTAGAGCGGGCAATTGACTTATTCTATAATTGGCGATTCTAGTGGATTGAAAGTTCAAATGCTTATAAGTTTTTATTTTATATAATTTTTTATGAGTATAAGTCTACATTTAATTTTTGGGTGTAGACTATATGTAGGCTATTGAGTAATTTCAGGCTTAAAATGCAAGTGTCAAATTTGTAGATTAAGCCTGAAATGAAACTCAACAAGACTAATGTTGATGCTATTGCATTGACTGAAAAAGGGCAAGCCATCTATCGTGACTCAGACTTAATTGGTGTTGCAGTCCGGGCTACCACTAAAAGCAAATCTTATATCATTGAGCGCCGGCATGCTGGAAAGTTATTCCGTGTGGCACTAGGTAAGACTAATGAGATTACGCCTGCTGAAGCCAGAAAAAAGGCTCAGTCTATTTTGGCTGACATCTCTAATGGTATTTTTGAAAAAAAGAAAGATGCTCTAAATGATGAAATGACTTTAAGCCAGGCATTTGACCTTTACTTAAAACAGCGAAAATTAAAACCACTCTCAATCACCACATATAATCACTGCATTGATAATTTTCTTTCGGACTGGAAAGATAAGCCTATTTTTGGGATTAGCAAAAAGGATGTATTTGACCGGTTTATTAAATTGACTGAATATAGCCCTACTCAAGCCAACCTTACTTTGAAAATGTTCGGCTCTATCTGGCGATTTGCCCAGGTGCATTGTTCCAGTGATGAAAACCCAATTCTCAAGCACAACCCGGTCGATGTGATACCTGCGAAACGTGGATGGAATAAAACCAAGGCCCGGACCCGCCATTTGGATGAAAGCAATATTCATACTTTTTACAATGCAGTCCTGAATTACTTCACTGAACGCTCTTTATATGAAGATGCCTCCAAGAATGCCGCGCGTGATCTGGTGTTATTCATCATGTATACCGGGTGCCGCAGAAACGAGGCTCAAACCTTGAAGTGGGAAAATGTAGACATCGAAAAAGGCTTGTTTGTATTTAAGGATCCGAAGAATGGTGATGACCATTTACTGCCAATGGGTGACCACCTTTTTGAGATTATCAAACAGCGTTATGAGTTACGAAGAAATGACTATGTTTTCCCGGGTTCCAATATGACTTCAAGTGCAAAACATATTGCAGGTGCTCAAGGCTTACTAAGAACTATTGGTGAGCAGACTGGTATCCAAATCTCATTGCATGATTTGCGTCGAACTTTTGCCACCATCTGCAATAATTTGGATTATGGCCCATATACCATCAAACGACTTTTAAACCATCGTTCCGGCGCAAAGAATGATGTGACTGGTGGATATGTGCAGGTATCACTCAAAAAATTACGGCTTGCAATGAATGACATTGAAGCCGTGTATCAGGGTAAGCTCAACTGCTTCGATTAAGAGGCAAGTTGAGCTGTATTCATTACAATTTGTCGCTCTTGATAGGCTAGTACGTCCGATTTCTTGTAAGTGACGCATCGACCCACCTTTGTATATGGAATCCCACCACCTACACAGCGCAAGCGCTGCAAGGTGTGGATAGAGCAGGATAGGTAAATTGCCACATCTTCCTGCAGAAAAAATTGTTGATCTGGTGCAGTAAGGAAACGGTTCAAGCGGACATCTTTATCTTGCTGCGACATTTCATTTAGCTTAATTTTCACGACACCTCTCCCAAACTCAGCCTTACACTTAGGCAACCCAAACACATCTTTAAAAGCCTTATCAAATTCACCGCTTGCAATAAACTGATCAATGCAGTTTTCAGGCTTTTGATGCTTTTCGAGGTAGTTGCTTAATGCTGCATATATGCCGTTCGAATTATCCTTGGTCACACCAACATGAACCTTGTCACCGATGCTCTTAACCGAAAACCCAACATCAAGATTTGAAGTATCAATGATTTCCATAAATGGCACGAATTCGTCCTGATTAAAAATCAGATCAAATGGCATTTCTTTATGCAGCTCATCACAAACATAGTTAGCCAATTGAAGTTTGGTTAGTTGAATTTCAGTCATTGGCTGGCTCCTGTGCTTCGATCATGGCTTGCTTCACATAAGCGTCATACAAGCTATATGGCAAAAAGGCATCACCTTTGTGTTCTTTCACAACCGCCATAACCATTGTCTCAGTTGGCTTGATTGGCATAAGAACAAATCCTTCCGGCACCGCTTGGGCTTTGGCTTGCCATGACAACCACCCGCTATTAACTACTTTTGCTGAATGATTACAGACAATTTCACAATCATCTTCGCTTACATATTTATTTTTACTTTGGTCAAATACCACACTATTAAGATAAGGCTTAATGTGTTTTTGAGCCTCAAACGCTTCTCTTTCTTTCTGAATATCCATCACGCCACCTCATAGAAGCGCTTACCGGGAAAACCCATTTGAGTTGCGCTACAGCTCGGACATTACTCAACAAGGGTAAGTATGCACGGTACATCACTAGCGAAGATCTGGCATAGCGAATCATGAACGCATGGGAGCAGCCGGACGCTACAGAAAAATCTGTGATTTATGACTTCAGCCAGTATGACCTGTTAATCCTGGATGAATACGGACTACATGACCGCGATAAGCGTCGTGAGTTAATTCACAAGGTTTTGTATGCACGCTATGACCGCATGAAGCCGA
>NZ_JBAPXX010000084.1:0-27990 GCF_049284435.1 Acinetobacter sp.
ACCTAAAGTTTTGCCAGAAGCATCAACAACGTACCAGTCGTGTTGAACTTCAGCTGGCTTAGCGCTGAGAGTTTTCATTAAACCACTACCTATTATAGTTGGTTTGGACTATGGAATCTGTCCAAACTAAAGGAGACGCGATTCTAAACGAATACGTGAAGAATCACAAATGAAAATTAAAATTTCAAGCGCTGTATTTTATCTAATCTCATTGGTGAAAGAAAGACCTAAGTCTTTATATGCTGCAAAAACTGCAACTATATTTGTAACCATAGTTTCAATCGTATCAAAATATTGATTTATAAGTACTCTTTGCAATGACTACTACAGCGTAGGCGTGATCGGGTTATAATATTTCTCAGCTTTGCCAAATTGAGAAGATGATGCTGCCTTTATATGTCACCAGTGGGGAACCTGCCGGAATTGGTCCTGATATTTGCCTGAGTCTTTCAGAGCGTGTTGATGAGCGCCCGATTGTGGTATTGGCGGATATTCATATGCTCAAACAACGTGCTCATGCACTCAAACTATTGGTTGAGCTGATTCCATATCAAGGGCAGGATGCATCTTCAGGCATCGGTCAGCTTTTTGTAGAACATGTACCCTTGCAGCAAGACGTCGTATTAGGTGAACTGAATCCGAACAATGCGGCTTATGTACTGGAGCAACTGCGTCGATCCGCAGACTATGCCATATCAGGCAAAAGTGTCGGCGTTGCTACTGCACCCGTACAAAAGTCCGTAATTAATGAAGCAGGCATTTCTTTTAGTGGCCATACCGAGTATTACCAGGAATTTGCCGGTGTCCCGCGTGTGGTCATGATGCTGGCCACCAAAACTTTACGCGTGGCCTTGGCTACCACACATCTTCCGCTTCGTGCCGTGGCAGATGCGATTACGCCTGAACGTTTGCATCAGGTAATTGATATTCTGATTCATGACCTGAAATCGAAATTCAAGATTGAACAGCCAAAAATACTGGTTTGTGGCTTGAATCCTCATGCGGGTGAGGGCGGTTACTTGGGAATGGAAGAAATTGAAGTGATCAATCCGGTGCTGCAAAGCTATAGGGCTCAAGGTATCAACATGAGTTTAAGTTTACCAGCTGATACTTTATTTACCCCGGAAAACCTAAAAGATGCTGATGCTGTTCTAGCGATGTATCACGATCAGGGCTTACCTGTGTTAAAATCACAGGGCTTTGGTGAAGCCATTAATATTACCCTCGGCTTACCGTTTATTCGAACTTCTGTTGATCATGGCACAGCACTCTCCCTTGCAGGGACGGGACTTGCGAAAAGTTCTAGCCTGCACGTTGCTGTCGATTTAGCCCTCGATCTGGCGCGCCACTGATTATCGTTCATCACTCACGTTGGAAATGTTTTTATGTATCAAATTAATGCCTTAAACCCAAAAGATGAAGGGCATCAGGCTCGAAAAAGATTTGGTCAAAACTTTTTACATGACCAGCGTGTCATTGCCAAAATTGTACGCTCAGTCAATCCGCGTCCAGGCCAGAACATTCTGGAAATTGGGCCAGGTCTGGCCGCTTTGACTTCACCTTTAATTGGTGAATGTGATGCCTTAACAGTACTTGAGCTGGATCGTGATCTGGCTGCTGGCCTGCCGGGTCGTGTGCCGCATCCTGAACGTTTAACCATTATTGAAGCCGATGCATTGAGATATGATTATTCTCAATTGTTTCAGGAAGATCGTCCATTACGTGTCGTCGGTAACTTGCCCTATAATATTTCAACGCCACTGTTATTCCATCTCTTGGAATTTGGTGACAAAGTGCAAGACATGCATTTCATGCTGCAAAAAGAAGTCGTGGATCGCATTACCGCATCACCCAATACCAAAGAATATGGCCGTCTGTCGGTGATGATTCAATATTTCTGTAAACCGACCTTCTTGTTCGAAGTACCGCCGGGATCCTTTAATCCACCACCCAAAGTGACTTCTGCGGTATTCCGTTTAGAACCTTATAAAGTTAAACCGATTGTGGCGAAGAATGAAAAAGCGCTGGCACGTCTGGTATCGCATGTATTTACTCAGCGTCGTAAAACTCTGCGTAACAGCTTGAAGGGTATGCTGGTTGAAGAGGGTTTTGAAAAAGCGGGTGTTGATCCGATGGCACGTCCAGAAACCCTGACACTTGAACAGTTTGTTGCACTTTCAGATCAAATGGTGGCTTAAATAACGATGAACCGCACTGCTCGATATAATTATGTGATTGGGGATGTTCAAGGCTGTTTTGAGGCCTTGAAAGCTTTACTCAAGGAAATCCAGTTTGATGCAGATCAGGATTTTATCTGGTTTGCTGGAGATTTGGTGGCACGTGGTGAAAACTCAATTGCTGCATTGCGGTTTATCAAAAAGCTGGCTGAACAAGGTGCGGCTGCGACGGTCTTGGGAAATCATGATTTGACTTTGCTGGCTTATGCCCGTGGCATCAAACCGGTGAAAGAAAAAGACAATGTCCGTGATGTGATTGATGCGATCGACAGTGATGACTTGATTGACTGGCTGCGCAAACAGCCAATGTGTCTATTTCCAGATGAGCAGACCATTTTGACGCATGCAGGGATTCCGAATATCTGGAGTGCAGAAAAAACTGCTCAATTGGCACAAGAAGTTGAAGCGATCATTGCTCATGATGACTTTGAGGTGTTAGATGATTTCCTGAAAGAAATGTTTGGGAAAGAACCAGCACTCTGGTCGGATCAGCTACAAGGCCATGAACGTATTCGCTGTATCGTGAATTACTTGACCCGGATGCGTTTAACCGATGCTGAGGGACGTCTGGAATACAGCTTTAAAGATGCGCTGGATGATCCGATGCCGGAAGGATTTAAACCTTGGTTTGAGTTTGAATCACAGGCAGCACAAACTCATCAGATCCTGTTTGGTCACTGGGCCGCCTTAAACGGTAAAACTATTTCGAACAAGATTCAAAATGTAGATGGCGGTTGTGTCTGGGGCAATCAACTGATGGCATTCCGCCTGGAAGATCAGCAGATGTTTGCAGTGGATAATCCGGTGATGTAAGCACCTCCCATAAAAAAGCCACGTGATTACGTGGCTTTTTTAGTTTTAAAATTTAGTCTGCTCGAATCCAGGTCTGGTTACGGCCTAGAACTGAAACGCCCATACTGGCACGTAAGGTTAAACGTTTACCCGTATTGTTTAAACGCATTTTTGCATCATAAATTTTACCTGCCAATGGGTCGATAATACGACCTTTGTCATAATTCTTGGTGCCTTCAACCAATTTTAGGCTTTTTAAAATGGTCATGCCTAAAATAGGCTGATTGGTATAAGGTGCAGGGCAGTTATTGCATTTTTCACGTGGATTATAGTCTGGGCGAGGCGTGATTTTTACAATTTTGCCTGATATAGGTATTATTTGCTTCTTTGCTAATGACGATAATCGCTTTAGCCGCCCCCGTTTTATCATCAATTTGTTGCCAGGTCCCAGAAATATCCTCAGCAAAAATATTGCCACTAAAAAGTACACCCGCCAAAGTTGCAAGGAATATATTCTTTTGCATAAAAATATCTTTCCATAACCGAATGCTTTTTGTTGAGTCGGTATATTAGAATGATTATGTAATTAGTCAATATTCTGGAGAGTGTGCAAAAAATGAGAGCATTTTATTGACTAATGTAAAAAAGCCACTTTAGTGTGGCTTTTTATTGAGCTTAAATTCTGATTAATCTATCCGAAGCCAAGTTTGACTGCGCCCTAGTGCGGAAATACCAATATAACCGCGTAAGGTTAAGCGTTTACCATTGGCACTTAGCTTAACTTTGGCCTCATAAACTTTGCCTGTAAGCGGGTCAATGATGCTTCCTTTTTCATAATTATTTGTATCAGATACCTGTTTCAAACCGGTGAGCACATCCATGCCTAAAATTGCTTTGTTGGTATAAGGCGCTGGACATTTGTTACAAATTTCACGAGGTGTATAACCTGGGCGAGGGGTAACTTTGGTGATCTTTCCGGTAAAAGTATTATTGGCTTCTTTACGAATTTCAAGAATTCCTTTAGGTGAACCCGTTTTATCATCAATTGATTGCCAAGTTCCAGATAGATCTTGTGCTAATACATTACCGCTGAAAAATAAGCCAGCGAAAGTAGCGAGCAAAATATTCTTTTTCATATCAATTCCTTTGAATGTGGAGAGTAATTTTTTTATCTATAAGAACATATTATGAGTGTTTGAAAATTAGTCAAGCCAGTGCGTCATAAAAAATCAAAATAATGTGAAATACTTAAAGAAAGATAAATAAAAAGCCACATCGTGCGGCTTTTTATCAAAATTAGTCACTTTTAATCCAGGTTTGAGTGCGACCTAAGGCAGAAATCCCTAAATAGCCACGCAATGTCAGACGTTTTCCATTGGCACTCAATTTCGCTTTGGTATTATAAATATTGCCTGATAATGGATCGAGAAGTTTTCCCTGACTGAAACTATTATTGCCTGTGTATTTCAGGCCTGTCAGTACATCCAGTCCTAGAATTGGCTTATTGGTATAAGGTGCAGGACAGGACACACAGTTTTCTTTCGGTGTATATCCAGGACGCGGGGTGATTTTTGTGATCTTGGCAGCATAGACGCCGGAAGCCGTCTCACGAATTTCCAGGAATGCTTTAGGCGAACCAGTTTTGTCGTCAATATTTCTCCATGTCCCTGAAAGGTCAGAGGCAAAGACCAAATGGCTGAAAGAGGCTAAAAGTAAAGTTGAGAAAAATTGAACCTTTTTCATAGATATGTTCCTAAGGTGAAATATTGTTTTACCCACATCTTAGGAACGATTGGCGCACAAAACAAATGAATAATTTGATTCGCTAGTCACATTTTTTGCAAATAAAGTATAAAAGTTGGCAACCAGATCGCGGTAAAGACCGCATTTACCGCCATGCCAAAAGCAGCATAACGACCTGCAACACTGCCGCGCTGCCAGGCCTGAGCTGTGCCAATGGCATGTGCGGCCAGTCCTAAAGCCAGTCCGGAAGCGCGTTCATCATTGATATGCCTCAGAATAAATGGAGAAAAAGCTGCACCAATCACGCCAGAAAGAATCACGATCAGAATTACCATGCTAATTGGTGCGTCCAGCAAGGTGGCAATATTAATCGCAATTGGGGTAGTCACGGCACGGGTAGCAAACGCCATAATATCTGCAGAGGACATATGCAGCAGATAAGCCAGTCCCATCGGCAAAGCTACAGCACTGATACTGGCAAAAACCAAAATGCCGATAATGGCTTTGAGCGGCAAGTCATTGTAGCGCATCGCGGCCAGAGGGATAGCCAGGGCGACGGTCACATAGCCGAGTAAATGGTTGAAAAGTGGATTAACTTCATCCATGTAATTTTCATAGGGAATGCCCAGCACAAATAAAATCGCCAGTACAAAGAACATGCTGAACACGATGACGGGAATTTGCGGTATGAACCGGTTACAGGGTTTGGCAATCAGATAGGCGCTGAGCGTAACCGCAAAGCCATACAAAATAGATAACATGCGGAACTCCTATAACCAGCGCTTGGCCATTTTGGCGTAAATCCATAAAGGAATCAGGGTGCTGAAAAACATGATGAACAGAAAGGCCGGAATTTTCTGGCCCATATGTACCAGCATCATCAGTGCACCTGCACTGACAGGCAGGAAAGCAAAGGCGCTTTCCTTCATCAGTTTGTTATTGGTATCCACGAGGCGAGCGGGGAGCTTGCCGAAATAGCGCCAGGTAAACAGCGCAATTAAAAGACTCAATAACCCGACCAGATTGCCTAATTCAGGATGATTCAGTTGGGTCATTAACCAGACCGAAGCTTCCCGAAAGACAATAATAAGTAACAGGGTGCCGATCCATGCTGGCCAATCTATTCGTTTTATCCAGTTCATTGCTATGATCATTAATATGAATAAGTTTACTTATCAAGTTTTACTCGATCTTTGACTGGATTTCAAACGCTTCCAGTGGACGTTGAAATTGCTGCGCCTGTTTGCCCAGGATTTCCTCTAAAGGTAAATGCGCCTGTTTAATCAACTGTTCCAGTTTTTGTGGGGCAATTCGAATATGCAGATGCAGCTGGCCTTCATCATCATAATGTTCTGACTGGATCACATTCAGACCATAGAGCTGGTTACGCAGCTTGCCATAAGCAGGTTTCAGGATTAAATCGAAAGACTGTAGTTGCCCCATCAAGGACTCATGTACCGCTTTACGCAGCAGGTCAATACCTTCGCCAGTATGTGCCGAGACATAGACCCGTTCCGGTTCACCCGGGCGTCGATAAATAATTTTGGCTTCTTCGCCGCTACAGTCAATTTTATTATAAACCTGCAGGATCGGCACATCCGCACCAATTTCTTTCAGGACCTTTTCAACTGCTTCAATCTGCTCCAGCATTTCTGGGCTGCTTGAATCAATTACATGCAGTAACAGCGTGGCTTCTACGGTTTCCTCTAAAGTTGCCTTAAAGGATTCAACCAGAGAATGTGAAAGATTACGGACAAAACCTACCGTATCGGCCAGTACCAGATTGCCGATACCATCCCATTCCAGACGCCGTAAGGTTGGGTCCAAAGTGGCAAACAGCTGATCGGCTGCATAGACATCGCTATTGGCCAGCAGATTAAACAGGGTAGACTTGCCAGCATTGGTATAGCCGACCAAAGATACCGTTGGCACAGCCGCTTTTTGACGGGCAACACGGCCTTGCATCCGGGTCTGGCGGACTTTATCAATGCGTGCCTTGAGCTGTCCCATACGGATACGCAGCAAACGGCGGTCTGTTTCCAGCAGGGTTTCACCCGGGCCACGTAAACCGATCCCGCCTTTCTGGCTGTCGAGATTGCCACGACTACGAATTAAACGTGAAGATAAATGTTGCAGCTGTGCCAGTTCGACTTGCAGCTTACCTTCATAAGTACGGGCACGCTGGGCAAAAATATCCAGAATCAGTTCAGTACGATCGACCACGCGGCATTTGATCACCTGTTCCAGATTACGGGCTTGAGCCGGGGTCAGGGCATGGTCAAAAATGACCAGATTGGCCTCCAGTTCTTGCACCCGTTCAGCGATTTCTTCTGCCTTGCCGGAGCCGATAAAAAATTTGGCATCGGGTTTAATCCGCTGAGCATGAATATGTTCCAGAATTTCAGCATCTGCAGACTGGGCCAGCAAACGAAACTCTTCAGCATCAAGGTCATCCAGCATTTGTACGCTGACACTCACCAGAATGACGCGCTCTTTCCCTCGATGTTGTTGTAAATATTCCACTCAGGCCCATCTCCATTTGAAAACTTTAGTGTAGTTGAAAAAGGGCTGTGCAGATACTGAATTAGCACGGCTTTGGTTTAAAGTGCGCTGATAAACAGTTGTGCAAGTGTTACCAGTACTACGGCATAGATGAAGATGCCGCCCAAAATATATTTGAGCACTTGTAAAGGTTGAGGTGTGTCGTTCGCGGGCTGGGTTTGATCTGGCATGGCTACGATCCTTTTCAATCTAATATTTCGATAGATTTATTTTTAATGATTTTTTAATCCAATTAAAATTGAAGATATAGATGTTATTGGCCGATTTTTATTATCAATGCAAGTTGCGGATGAACAGTATAGAATGAGTTTAATTCGTGGATATTCCCTGTATCTCGCTTAGGATTTAATGACGTTTTTATGAATTCAACTGTACAAAACCAGACTCCAGACATCGAAGGCTTGGCCAAGTTTTTCCTGTATAGCCGGAAAATTACGGCTTCATTGGCCACCATCAGTGAGGGGTTCTACTTGGTTTTTCGTCATGGCTTATATAAAAATCCGAACAACCCGACCAATACCCGCTATGTACAACATTTTTGCCGCCAGTTATGCAAAGTATTCAATATCGAAGTGCAGGTGCATGGCGAGATTCCGCGTGAACCCGCCTTATGGGTCAGTAACCATGTGTCCTGGCTCGATATTGCAGTTCTGGGCTCAGGGGCGCGCGTATTTTTTCTGGCAAAAGCAGAAATTGAGAACTGGCCGATTTTAGGTAAATTGGCCAAGGGTGGTGGTACCTTATTTATTAAACGGGGTTCAGGAGATTCCGTCAGGATCCGTGAACAAATTACCGGTTTCCTGAAACAGAATATTCCGGTGCTGTTCTTTCCTGAAGCGACGACTTCTGATGGGCGAGCCATCAAAAAAGTGCATGGCCGGATTTTAGGTGCCGCGATTGAAGCGCAGCGTCCTGTACAAATCTGTCTGATTTGTTATGTGAATCAGCAGGGCGAACTGGATATGGTTGCGCCGTTTGTCAATGACATCAGTTTTGCCGCCCATGTCAAAAAAGTACTGGAAATGCCGCAAGTCATTGCACACTTAGTGGCTTTACCTGCAATTGTCACTGAAGGGCATACGGTTGAAAGCCTCACCCGTGTGGTTCAGGAAAAAATGCAGACTGGCCTAGTTGAACTTCAGTCACGGGTATTAAAAAAGCCTCAATAAGAGGCTTTTTTATGGTTTCTATTCAAAGAATCAAGCTTACATAAAACCTTCAATTGGCAGCCAAGACAACAGCTTAAGGCCAGCTTTCTGATACCATTTCATTTTTGGTTCTTTGGTAAATGTTTGAACGTCACCATTGGCTTTCTTGATTTTCCAGTTAATGTTCTGATTCGCATCCAGCACAAGTTTATACGCATATTTACTCAGATTTTTGTCCATGGTGTCATGTACTGCACGTGCCAAAGACGGACTGTTTAGCAATACGCCAATTTCAGTATTTAGATAAGCCGAACGCGGATCAAAATTAAAAGAACCAATAAACACCTGTTTTTGATCCAATGCCATCAACTTGGCATGCAGGCTAGAACGACTCAGTCCTTTCAGGCTGACTTTGGCTTTTTTCGAAATTTCTTCAGTATTGGCATTTAGGTGATTGGCTTCTGGCGCTGCCAGAAACTCATAAAGCTGCACGCCATTTTCCAATAGATCCTGACGATATTTAGCATAAAAGGCATGCACCACGGCAACGTCATTGGCCTTAAAAGAGTTGGTCAGGACGCGAACTTTGATATTCTCATTCGCCAGTTTCTTTAAACGGTCTGCACCAATTTTTTCCGGAACAAAATAGGCAGAGACAATATCGACACTTTGTTCAGGTTTTTCCAGGCGCTGTAATAACTGGAAATTCAGGTGTTCTTCGGTTTTGGCCTTGGCTTTGATTTTGCTCGGTGGATCTTTGACCACTTCGGCTTCCACCCAATCCAGCTGAATGTTTTGTTCCAACCATTGGTCAAAGGCTCTGGAACGATTGGCCAGATCCAGATAATTTTGAGTCGCTGGATCCTGACTATGGGTTTCTAGCTGTTGTTTTAAGCTTGGAAAACGTAAGCCATGATGCCGTGGATTCACAACCTCTTGTACCGGATAGGCATAATCATCATTCCAGTATTCATCGAAGGAATGAATGATTTCATCCGATGCCGCACCGACCAGCATCACATCGACATCAGAGAACTGATAGCTTTCACTGACATTATAATACTGGTTACTCATATTGCGCCCGCCAATCAAGGCAATCTGGTTATCGGCAATAAAGCTTTTATTATGCATGCGGCGGTTAATACGTTTTAAATCCAGCACCATGTCCATGGCACGGTATTTACGGAAGCGATAGGGGTTATACAGTTTGACATCGATATTTTGATGCTGGTTTAAGGCCAGATAAATCCCTTCCATTTTCTTGGCATTATTGTCATCCATCAACAGGCGCACTTTTACGCCACGATCTGCTGCCTGAATAATTGCATGCAGAGCGAGGGCACCGATTCGGTCGTTATCCCAGATGTAATATTGTAGATCCAGACTGCGTTCCGCTTTATTAATCAGCTGAATCCGAGCAGCCAGTGCTTCAAGCGGATCATACAGCACGCGATAACCAGTCAACCCGATGTTCTGATCACGTAAAGGTTCAACAATTTGTGCCAGGCTGGTTTGCGAGGTATCCGTTTCAAATGCCATCTGGCTTGGCTGTTCGGTTTGCTTGGGTAAGGTGCTACATGCAGGTAGACCCAGAACCAGGCTACAGCTCAGTAAAATGCCGGCTTTATAGCGATGAGTGCGTATAAAACTTGAGGATTGAAGGTGAACTTGATCGCGGGGAGCAGTGGCCATATAAGTCGAAGAATGAAAAATTAGAATTGAGTATAATTGCCAGCTATGAAAAGATAAATATAAAGCCAGTAATCTGCTGCTCGACTGAATAAGGCCAATTTATGTGGGATTCGAATTCCGTACTGTTTTATTTTTATCTGGGAATGGCGATTTTAGCCATCTGGGCTGTGGCTCAGGCATGGTCGAGCCAATCACGTACCGAAACCATTCATCCCTTTAAAGCTTTTGGTCATTTGCTGGCTTTTTATCTTGCCTATTTATTAATCCCTTTGGTTTTCTTCAGTATTTATGCTGGGTGGACGGGGTATTATTCACTGCATGAAGCCATTTTTGTATTTTTGCTCAGTGCGGTTTTGACTTATGCACGCTTTATTGAGCCGCATTTAATTCAAGTGAAAACGACACAATATCAGATCAATGCAGATAAACACTTAAAGCAGCCGGTAAAAATTGCCCTGATTGCAGACTTGCATATCGGTCTGTTTTCGGGTCATGAGCGTCAATTGCGACAAATTGTACACAAATTAAATCATATTCAACCTGATTTGGTGGTGGTCGCAGGAGACTGGACTTATGAGCCAGAAAATAAACTGGCACAGGAACTGGCAGTTTTAAAAGAAATTCATGCTCCCGTTTATTCAGTCAATGGTAATCACGATGAGCAATATCCCGGACCGCCGATTCGAGAATTATTGCACTATGCACTGCAAGTCAATCAGGTCATGGATATTGAAGGTCAAATTGTTGAATTTGATGAATTTCGCCTCTTGGGTGTGGGTGATCTCTGGGCTGGAAAAGCTGATATGCGCAGTTTGCCCGACCTGCCTCAGGACAAGCCTTGGGTCATTCTTTCGCATAACCCTGATACGGTCGATATGATTCCAAAACTGCCGACGCGCCCTCTAATGTTGTCTGGACATACTCATGGCGGGCAGGTAGAGCTGCCTTGGCTAACTGATTACGTCATGAAAAAAGTTTCAATTTTGGGACATAAAAAGGGCATGTACCGTCATGAACATGCAGATGTGTTCGTCACTGTCGGTACCGGCTTGGTCGGTGTACCTTTCCGTTTCCGGGTGCCGCCTACCATTGATATTATTGAACTGATTTAAATTCAGTCGGCGTGCTGTACCGTGTTAACTGATGATCCAGACCAGAATCAGTAAGACGACTGCGACGGCCGCCATCATCCAGATTTTCTTTTCGATTTTGCGAGTCGGCACATTTTCACGTAATTGCTGTGCAGTGATTTCAGCTTCTGTGGATGTGTTCAAACTAGGATGGGTGGGGGTTTCCAGGGGTGGTGTCACCAGGTCGGTATCACCTGCATCATCACTAAAGCGTGGACCGATAGTTTCATGCTTCATGACCACGTCATGTTCACGTACAATTTCTTCAATCACTTGCAGCGCCTGATCTTCATCCAAGGGTGTATTCTTAGTGATATAGCGAACAGCTTCTAATTTTTTATCATCTTCCAGCAAAATAATGATATTGACCAACTGCTCCTGCGATAGGTATTCAATAAGATCCTGCATGGCCTTACCTCATTTTTTAAATTGAGTTCATGTGATTGTTGAGCAAATTTAACAAGATAAGTAGCCGAGTTTTGTTGTGAAATCATAAAAAAAAGCCAGCATCGAGGGCTAGCTTTTGAATCGATCTAAAACCTTAGATCTGATTGTTTACATCATCATTCTTGGTTTCACGAATCAGTAAAAACGCGACAAGCGACAGGATAGATGCTGCGGTCAGGTAATAACCGACTGCAGACAAACCATAGGCAGTTGCCAGCTTGGTTGCGATTAACGGTGCAAATGATGCGCCGAAGATGCCTGCCAAGTTAAACGTCAATGCAGAACCTGTGTAACGTACTGAAGTCGGGAAGATTTCAGATAATACGGTACCGATTGGCCCATAGGTTAAGCCCATAATCGCCAGACCAATACACAAGAACAGGAACACCACCAGGGTGCTGCCAGATTCAAGCATATCTGCAAAGAAGATACCGAAGATCGCAGAAATGACACATACCGCAATCGAAGTAGTCTTACGGCCAAACTTCTCAGCCAATACTGCTGAAAGTGGGATAAAGGCAGCAAAACATAGGGTTGCAACTAACTGCAATTGCAGGAATTCTTCACGAGAATAACCGAGTTGTTTGGTTCCCCATTGCAGCGCAAATACCGTAGTGAGGTAGAACACAACGAATGTACAGATTGCAGCAATCGTACCCAGAACCAGCATGCGGGAATGCTTTTTGAATACCTGTACAAAAGGAACATTCACTTCTTTTTGTTTATCCAGCACTTTCTGGAAAGCAGGTGTTTCATGCAATTTTAAACGAATCCATAAACCGACAATCACCAACAAGGCACTTGAGATAAACGGAATACGCCAGCCCCACGCCATAAAGTCAGCTTCAGACATGAAAGCACCAAGGGTCAGGAAAGAACCTGTTGCCAGAATAAAGCCGATTGGTGCACCCAGTTGCGGGAACATGCCATACCAGGCACGTTTGCCTTCAGGTGCATTTTCGGTAGCAAGAAGTACGGCACCTGACCATTCACCGCCCAGACCCAAGCCCTGACCTAAACGGCACAGTGCAAGTAACAGTGGCGCAGCAATTCCGATTTGCGCATAAGTTGGCAGTAGGCCAATTGCAACGGTTGAAATCCCCATAGTCAGCAGGGCAGCCACCAATGTGGCTTTTCGTCCGATCCGGTCACCTAAATGACCAAATAGTGCTGCACCAATAGGACGGGCAATAAAGGCAATCGCAAAAGTCGCAAGAGACTGAATGGTTGCGGTCATCGGATCTGTACTTGCAGGGAAGAACAGATACGGAAAAATAATGACAGCAGCGGTGGCATAAATATAAAAATCGAAAAACTCGATTGTGGTACCTACCAAGCTCGCTGTTAAAACGCGAAATTTTGAATTTTGTGCTGGCTGAGCAGCAGAATTAGACGACGCCATGGAAAACCTTACACTTACTAAAAATAAAAAAACTTAGTTTTAAAAGCGTAATCTTTTTAAAAAAGGCGTAATTTTTTAAAAAAACAACTGCAATCTTCTCGTTTCAACTCGCTCAGGGTCACTGAAATGAAAAAGGAGATGATTAAATCACGTAAAGATAGATAGACAGAAAATGTGATCCTGCGCCTATCAATACAAATATGTGCCAGATAGCGTGGGTATATCTTACTCTTTTTAAAGCGTAAAACAATGCACCCACGGTATAAGCGAGTCCACCAATGATGAGAAAGGTTAAAGATTGAGCACTTAAATATTGCTGCATATCATCAATCACCAGCAGCGCCAGCCAGCCCATGACCAGATAAGCCGCTAAAGAAAGTTTCTGGAAACGATGAATGAAAACGAACTTGAAAAGTGTACCGAGAACGGCAATCACCCACAGTGCAATCAGTAAATACTGGGCTTTGGCGGTCGGAATGGCAATCGATAGGAAAGGGGTATAGGTTCCGGCGATTAAATAATAAATCGCAGTATGATCGATTTTTTTATAAAAATAACGGCGGTCTGCTGCAGTGGCCATGTGGTAAAGCATGGAAGCAGAAAACAGCAGAATCATGCTCAGCGCATAAACCCACAGACCAATCCATTGTCCAGTACTTAGGTAAGACCCTTTAATAATCAAAAGAATCCCGGCAATAATGGACAGCCCGGCACCTAGACCATGACTAATATAGTTAATCCGTTCCTCATTTTGATCATAATCTGGAACCAGTGGAGCATTCTGCATGATTGTCATTCTTCTTCAAGTATACATTTGTATAGTAATTCAATTTTGCTTTTAGGTTAAGAAGATTTAAACTTGATGCGCAATTCATTTCAGGTTTTATCTATGTCAACGTTGGCAACTCTCTCAGATCAGGAACAGCAATTCTTGGAAACCTTTCAGCAAGCTGTTGAAAGGGATCAATTTGATCGCCTGATTTTAAGCCAGTATAAAGGTGAACTGCAGGATTTAGAGAAAATGACCTTGCGAGTCATTACATTAAATGAACAGCGCGTATTGAGCTGCCTGTATCGCTACAAGACGCAGGATGTCACTAAAAACTATCCTTTAGAAGAGGCGTTATCGCAGATAACTACACTGCTAGCATGTTGCAAGCAGGCCAATCTGATGACAGTAGATGAAGAATTACAGCTGAAAAAAAACAAGAAAAAAGCCATGTTGACACGAAGTAAACATAAAGTAGCGATGAATCAGGTGAAGCCTACTGAACAAGGCCATGACCGGATTAAACAACGTTTTGTCGATCAAGACAGTATCTTTCTCCAGCATCTCGGCATTACTGATCAAAAAGCGCAAATCATTCCGAGTATGGCGCGTAAATGGAAGCAGATTAATAAATTTGTGGAAATTTTCTCAGGTGCCTTGGCGCAGATTAAGCCACAAGCCGAAGGCCTGCGTGTGGTGGATTTTGGTTCCGGTAAAGGCTATCTGACCTGTGCTTTATATGACTATATGCAAAAACATGGTCAAACGCCGTATGTCACGGGGGTAGAGCTTAATCCAAAAATGGTTGAGTTCTGCCAGAATGTCGCGCAGCAATCCGGTTTTGATCAGCTGGACTTTTTCCAAGGTGATGTGCGTACCTATGCGCCAGAACGTCTGGATGTGATGATTGCCTTGCATGCCTGTGATGTGGCGACGGATTTTGCGATTCATAGCGGGATTCGTCTGAATGCGCAGATGATCATGTGTGCGCCATGTTGTCATAAGGAATTACGTCCACAGTTACAAGCACCGAAAGTCCTCAGCCCGATGTTACAGTTTGGCATTCATGCCGGACAGCAAGCCGAAATGCTGACCGATACCATTCGTGCTTTATTGCTCAAAGCTTATGGTTATGAAACCAAAGTTTTTGAGTTCGTGGCGCTGGAACATACCAGTAAAAATAAAATGATTCTGGCAACAAAACGTAAAGACTATCAACAACCTGATCAGGCGGTTCTGGCACAAATTCAGGCCTTAAAAGAGATGTATGGGATCCAGAAACATTCACTGGAATTGTTGCTCAAGGACCAGTGGGATCAGCAGGGAATCGGATCTAAATGCTAAATAGTCCAGAACTTAAAATAATTTCCGGCAGCTGGAAGGATTTGGCAGTGTATGCCAAAGCGATTCGTGAAGCCGTGTTTATTCAAGAACAGCATATTGCAGCTGAAGATGAGTGGGATGCTGAGGATGCAGTTGCTGTGCATTTCATTGTTTTTCAGCAGGATCAGGCGATAGCCACTGCAAGATTGCTGACGAATAACAGTGTAGGTCGGGTCGCAGTCCTAGCAACAGCACGCGGTTTAGGTGTTGGTCAGCGTTTGATGCAGGCCGTGATTGACTATGCGCGTGCCGAGCAGCGTGAATTCATCAAACTGTCTTCGCAAGTGCACGCCATTGGCTTCTATCAAGCGCTGGGATTTGAAGCTCAAGGTGAGGAATATCTGGATTGTGGAATTCCGCATATTGATATGTATTTAAAACTTTAATTTTCAGCCATTCAAATATAAAAAAGCGAGGCATTGACCTCGCTTTTTTATGCATAGACTGAATCTGGATCAGTGGCCATGCGCTGGATTTGAGCTGTGCTCGGCATTATCCATGTTGGCATGTTCTTCAGCTGACATATGATGCTCAGCGACTGTCGTATCTGTAGGAGCCACATTGGCAGCTTCACGTGCTTCACGATCCGCCTGAGCTTTGGCAAGCGCTTCTGGAGACATCGTTGGTGCATTTTTAAAAGCGTGTTGCTGGGTGTTCTGTTTATTTTGCTGGCTTGGCATGTAATCCGGTTCATTACTTACCGCAAGCCAAAAAATAAGCATGAATAATCCACCTAAAATACAGAAGATAATAAGTGCTTTCCAACCCCAAGGAGATTTTTCAGGTGAACTGTGATCAGTCATAGGTCTTACCCACGTGGATATCAAACTTATGTAACTTTATAACATAAATTGATCAAAAAGCAGATCGAAATCTGTCATCAGATGAATCTATCCAGTGCTTGAAGCAAATCCAGAAGATAAAAAAGAGGAAACACGTTCCTCTTTTATTTAAGTGCTCAAATTATTGAATCGGCTGGGCGTGTGCTGCGCGATCTTTGAGGAGCTGTGGAGCTTTAAATCGCTCACCATACTTGTTTTCAAGCACCTTGGTGCGCGTCACGGCTTTGGCCAAACCATACTGATTCAAGAATTGTATTGCACCGCCCGTCCAGGCGGCAAAACCAATACCAAAAATAGAACCCACATTGGCATCGACCACAGATTCCAGTACACCTTCTTCCAGACAGCGAACCGTATCCAGTGCCTGTACAAACAGGAAACGATCAATCATTTCCTGTTCAGAAATAGCGTTGTCTTTTTTCCAGTGACTGAGGCCAGTCCAGAGTTGCTTTTTGGCATCGGCCGGGTAATCATAAAAACCTGCGCTTGTAGCCTTACCTTTGCGGTTAAATTCATGAATCATGGTCTGAATCACCTCATCCGCAGGTGAGCGAGCAATTGTTTGGCCTTGTGCCTGCAAGGCTTTGTATTTTTCATTGGCCACATGTTCAGACAGCGTCAAGGATACTTCATCCTGAATCGCCAACGGACCCACCGGCATACCGGCTTTGAGTGCAGCCATTTCAATTCGCGCCGGATGTACACCTTCTGCCAGCAGACGCAAGCCTTCCTGCACAAAGGTTCCAAACACGCGGCTGGTAAAGAATCCTCGGCTGTCATTCACCACAATCGGTAATTTGCCAATCTGCTGCACGAAATCGAAAGCTTTGGCCAGTGTTTCTGCCGAGGTATTTTTACCTTTGATAATTTCGACCAGCTGCATTTTATCGACCGGACTGAAGAAATGCAGGCCGATAAAGTTCTGATCATTTTTTGAAGCCTGGGCTAACTCTGTAATCGGTAGGGTCGAGGTATTCGATGCCATCACGCCGTTGCTGGCAAGATATTGCTCTGCCTCTTGCGTGACTTGAGCCTTGAGTGCAGGATTTTCAAAGACCGCTTCAATGATCAGATCACAACCGGCTAGATCTGCATTAGATGCAGTTATTTGAATCAGGCTTAAAACCTGATCTCGTTTCTCGGCTGTTAAACGCCCTTGAGCGACTTTTTTATCCAGCAGTTTCTGGCTATAGGCTTTGCCTATTTCAGCCGCTTCGATTGAAATGTCTTTTAATACCACAGGAATGCCTTTGCTGGCAGTCGCATAGGCGATCCCAGCCCCCATCATGCCTGCACCTAAAATACCGACTTTAGTGGCTTTCCACCTTTCAAGACCTTGAGGGCGACTGGCGCCGGACTTGATTGCATTCAGGCCATGCCAGAAGGTGCCAATCATATTTTTAGAAATTTGACCGATGGCAAGATAAGTAAAGTAACGTGATTCAATGGTCAGGGCTGTATCGACATCGACTTGTGCACCTTCTACCGCAGCCGACATGATCGCTTCAGGTGCAGGGTAGCAGCCTTTGGTTTTATCGCGCAGCATCGCCGGAGCAATTGCCAGCATCTGGGCAACTGCTGGTGTTGAAGGGCTACCACCCGGAATTTTATAGCCTTTTACATCGAATGGCTGCTGAGATTTTGGATTGGCTTTGATCCATGCAATGGCCTTTTTCAGCAATTCATCGGTACTGTCTGCGACCTCATGAATCAACCCTAATGATCTGGCTTTATCGACTCCAAACTGTTTGCCTTCCATCAATAAAGGAAAGGCATTTTGCAAACCGAGCAGGCGGATGCTACGGACGATACCACCGCCGCCTGGCAGTAAACCCAGCGTGACTTCAGGCAGGCCAAATTTGCTTTTAGGGTCATTCAGAGCAATACGATGATGGGCACACAGGGCAATTTCCCAGCCACCACCAAGCGCCGTACCATTCAGTGCAGCAACCACAGGAATACCGCGAGTTTCGATATAGCGTAGTTTGGCTTTCATTGCTTCAATCATGTTGAAGAATTCAGTCGCATGTTCAGGGGTGGCTTGAATCAGTTCATCCAGATCACCGCCAGCAAAAAAAGTTTTTTTCGCTGAACGGAAAATAATCCCGGCAATATCTTCATCTGCTTGTAACTGGGCAATGACTTCATTCAGTGCCGTGCGAAAGTCGGCATTCATGGTATTGGCAGACTGGTTTGGAGAATCAAAAGTTAAAATAACAATATTATCTTCATTTTTTTGATATTGAATTGCGCTCATTATTTTTCTCCTTATACCAGTTCAATAATGGTTGCGATGCCCATACCGCCACCCACGCAAAGTGTAGCCAGACCCCGCTTTTTGCCTTGGCGTTCTAACTCGTCCAGTAATGTCCCTAAAATCATCGCACCAGTCGCACCGAGTGGATGTCCCATGGCAATTGCACCGCCGTTGACATTTACCTTGGCAGGATCAATCTTCATTTCATTGATAAAGCGCATCACCACAGCAGCAAAAGCTTCATTGACTTCAAACAGGTCAATATCATCAATACTTAAACCTGCCTTAGCCAAGGCCTTACGAGCAGCTGGAGCAGGGCCGGTCAGCATAATGGTCGGATCTGCACCGACCAGTGCAGTGGCCAGTACTTTGGCACGTGGCTTCAGACCTTGTTCTTTTACCGCTTGTTCCGATGCGATCAAAACCACAGCCGCACCATCGACAATGCCTGAAGAATTCCCGGCATGATGCACATGATTGACAGCACCGACTTCAGGATATTTTTGCAAGGCAATTGCATCAAAGCCCATTTGCCCGATAGTGGCGAAACTTGGATTGAGTTTGCCCAGGCCTTCAGCGGTCGTTGTCGGTTTGATGAATTCATCTTTATCCAGAATCACTACACCGGCTTTGTCTTTTACCGGGACAACGGATGCGTTGAAATAACCATTGGCTTGAGCAGCAGCCGCTTTCTTTTGTGATTGTTCGGCAAACTGATCTACATCTGCACGGCTATAACCGTCAATCGTGGCAATCAAGTCCGCACCGATGCCTTGCGGAATAAAGTCACAGGCCATATTGGTTTCAGGGTCCAGTGCCCAAGGACCGCCGTCGGAACCCATCGGCACGCGGGACATGGATTCGACTCCACCTGCAACTACTAAATCTTCCCAGCCAGAACGGACTTTTTGTGCGGCCAGATTGACCGCTTCCAGACCAGAAGCACAAAAACGGTTGATTTGTACACCGGCCACATCATTATCCCAGCCCGCAGCAATGGCAGCCGTTTTGGCAATGTCGGCACCCTGATCACCAATTGGCGTGACACAGCCGAGCACGATATCATCCACTTTTGAGGTATCAAATTGATGACGAGCCTGAAGTTCGTTGAGTAAACCAGTCAGTAATGAAATGGGTTTTACTTGATGTAAAGATCCATCTTTTTTGCCTTTTCCGCGTGGCGTACGAATGGCGTCAATAATATATGCCTCGCTCATAGCATGTCCCTTTTATTGATTTAATGAAAATTATTCTAATGACTCGAGTGTAATACTTAATTTTTGAAGTGCAATGACGAGAACGAGTCAGATCATTTGAGCGATTTAGCCAATTTTAGCTATAAAAAAGCCTAAGCTTTAGCTTAGGCGGAGAGAACTGGTTTTATTATTAAATGCTCTTTTGCTGCATCACTTGATTAATGATAGCCATGCAATTGACGATACAGACCCGGAGTCACACCCGTCCATTTTTTGAAGGCACGGTGGAAGGTACTGGTTTCACTGAAACCGACCTGTTGTGCGACATCTTCAAGGGTTAGATCCGGATTAAGTAACAGGTGAATCGCGGCATCACGGCGCAGGGCATCTTTTACACCTTGATAGCTTTTACCTTCGGCTGCCAGACGGCGGCGTAAGGTTTGTGGTGATAGATATAACATCGACGCGACATCGTTTAATGTCGGCATTTCTTCCCCAATCTGGCTCTTCAGCACATCACGAATCCGTGAAGTCAGTGAATTGGTATTTTTGAATTTCACCAGCAATTGTGCCGGCGCGCTTTTCAAAAACTCTTCCAGTGTTTCTTCATTCTGACGGATCGGCAGATCCAGATAATCTGCAGCAAAAGTAATTTCAGTGCGTAGCATGTCGAACTGCATCACCGGTGCAAAAAATAAGGCATCATATTCATCGGCATGGGCTGGGCGTGGATAGCTAAAATGCACGCGTTCCAGTGGTAGGCGACGTTCAATGAGCCAAGAAGCCAGACCGTGCCAGATCATCAGCATACTTTCGGTAATAAAATGATCCGGATCCATTGCATTTGGAATCAATGGCACCAGACGTGCTTCGTGCTTGTCACGTTCCAGGGTCACCGACCAGTCATCACCGAAGAGTTTGTAGAACTGGGAAGACAGTTCCAGTGCATCACCCAGAGTTTTGGCATGAATAATGAGCTGGCACATGATCGCAAAAGTACCCAAACGGCGTTGCTGTTTGTCAAAGCCAACATGCTCGTCCTGGGTCACCATCCACAACATTTTTATAAAGCGGGTATATTGTTCAGGCGAAATACGCGCTTTGGGCTGATGCAGCAGTTCTGCTTCAATCCCGACGTGAGACAATAAAGTATCGACATCCATGCCCAGACGCTTAACGCCAGATAAGGCTGCATTGACGAAGTGGATACTGATCGTATCACGACTCATGTTTAATCCTTCAGTCTCTTTAATGTTCACTAATAATTGACCCAAATGACGAAAAATAATAAAGCAATGGCAATTTACAAGAATACCTTTGCCATTTTCTTACATATTAGATTGCCGAAACTATCAAGGTAAATGGCTGAACATGACATTGTTTTTGTGCATTTATGTTCCTATGATGTTGAAAAAAGCAATATAAGTAGAGCAAATATTTCAATGTCATATGTATTAAAAGGATTGAAAATCCTAGATTTTTCTACACTTTTACCCGGCCCATTTGCCACATTATATCTTGCTGATTTAGGTGCAGAAGTTGTGCATATTGAATCACCGACCCGACCGGACCTGTTGCGATTAATGCCACCCTTTGCCAATGGACAGGCCACTTCACAAAGTTATTTGAATCGAAACAAGCAATCGGTTGCACTGGATTTGAAAGATCCTGTGAACATCGAACTGGTCAAATCCAAGATTGCAGATTATGACATTGTAATTGAGCAATTCCGTCCCGGTGTGATGCAACGTCTAGGCTTGGATTATCAAACCTTAAGCGAAATTAACCCGAAACTGATTTACTGTTCCATTACCGGTTATGGCCAAACTGGCACATATAAAGATAAGGCAGGACACGACATTAACTATCTGGCTTTGTCCGGAATTGCCGGACACAGTGGCCGGATTGAAAATGGTCCACCAGCCTTGGGAATTCAGGTCGCCGATGTTGCAGGTGGTTCCATGCATGCCGTGATTGCGATTCTGGCCGCGGTGATTGAACGCCAACAAAGTGGCAAAGGCCAGTATATTGATATTTCAATGACCGATTGTGTGGTAACGATGAGCAATCTGGCAGCTTCTGCCAGTCTGGCTGGCAATCAGCATCAATCTCCAGAATCCGGCTATCTGAATGGTGGAACTTTCTATGATTATTATGAAACCCAGGATGGACGTTATTTGTCGATTGGTAGTCTGGAACCACAATTTATGCAGGGATTGGCACAGGCTTTAGAGCTGCCGATTCTTCTGGAAAAAGGCGCTTCTTATGCCGCTGCAGATCATGCTGCGGTGAAGCAGGCGATTCAGAATAAAATCAAGACCAAGCCATTGGCTGCATGGCAAACGCTGTTTGCCGCGCTGGATGTCTGTGTCGAACCGGTACTCAAACTTGAAGAAGCGTTACATTCTGATCTGGCCCAGCAGCGGGGATGGGTAATACAGGTGCCACTCAAATCCAGTAGTCAGCAAACCGAAGCACAACTGGCTTGTCCGATTAAATTTTCACGTTCAAGCATACGTTATGAATTTGTAGGACAGCAATTGGGGGAGAGCAAAAATTGGTAGAATTTTTAAAGTGTTAATAAGATAGTTAACCGAAGTTGAGAAAATTTTTCCTATATGAAAATAAGTAATAATGATTGAAGGATTTAATCATTATTACTTTAAATTTAATCGAATGCTGTAAATACTGAGATCCGTGAAACTTTGGCAGGCTTATCAATAAAACCGCTATGAAATATGTATAAAAAGCATTTTATTGATAGGTTCAATCTCGCTATCCTTGCCGGCGATATAATAGAAACTACTAGCTGTACGCCATGTATTTATATACTGATTTCGATCAGCAACTGATTAATGAACGTGTTGCACAGTTCCGTGACCAGACGGAACGTTATTTAGCCGGTAAACTCACTGAAGATGAGTATCGTCCGCTTCGTCTGCAAAATGGTCTGTACGTACAGCGTTATGCGCCAATGTTACGTATTGCCGTGCCATATGGTTTGATGAACTCAAAACAACTTCGTAAAGTGGCTGATTTGGCAAAAGAATATGACCGTGGCTACGCGCATATTTCGACCCGTCAAAACATCCAGTTTAACTGGCCTGCGCTGGAAAATGTGCCGGATATGCTGGCTGAACTGGCGACTGTGCAAATGCATGCCATTCAGACCTCAGGTAACTGTATCCGTAATACCACGACGGATCAGTATGCAGGTGTGGTTGCAGGTGAAATTGCCGATCCACGTCCGACTTGTGAATTGATCCGTCAATGGTCAACCTTCCATCCAGAATTTGCTTTCTTGCCACGTAAGTTCAAGATTGCAGTCTCTGCGCTTGAAGAAACTGACCGTGCAGCCACTGCATTCCACGATATCGGTGTATATATCGTGCGTAATGAAGCAGGCGAAATGGGCTATAAAATCAAAGTCGGTGGTGGTCTCGGCCGTACGCCAGTGATTGGCAGCTTTATCCGTGAGTTCTTACCACGTGAAGACCTGATTGCTTATTTGGAAGCAGTGCTTCGTGTGTATAACTTGCATGGTCGTCGCGACAACAAATATAAAGCGCGTATCAAGATTCTGGTAAAAGCCTTAACACCAGCAGTATTTGCCGAGAAAGTTGAAGCTGAATTTGAGCATACGATTAAAACACTGAAAATCGATGCAGACACCTTGGCAAAAATGGATGAGAACTTCACGCCATTTGACTACCAAGATTATGCAGATGAAGATTTCACTGAATTGTTCGCGCAATATCCGAAATTCAAACAGTGGTTCAACATCAATACCAATGCACATAAAGTGAAAGGTTATCGTATCGTGACGATTTCACTGAAACGTGCCGGGATTGCACCGGGTGATGTCAGCACCGAAGAAATGAACCTGATTGCAGACCTTGCCGATCAGTACACTTTCGGTGAGCTGCGTACCACGCATGAGCAAAACATCTCACTGGTGGATGTACCGCAAAAAGATTTGTTTGCTGTATGGCAAACCCTTGACCAAAACAACCTGGCACGTGCGCATATCGGTTTCTTGACTGACATCATTTGCTGCCCGGGCGGTGACTTCTGTTCATTGGCGAATGCGAAATCCATTCCAATTTCTGAAGCAATTTCACGCCGTTTCGATGACCTCGATACGATTTACAATTTAGGCAAACTGGACCTCAACATCTCAGGCTGTATGAATGCTTGTGGTCATCACCATGTTGGTAATATCGGTATTCTAGGTGTAGACAAGAAAGGCGCTGAGTTCTACCAGATCACTTTAGGCGGTAATGCCGATCATGATGCGTCAATTGGTGACATTCTTGGTCCATCATTTGCAGCCGAAGTCGTACCGGATATTGTAGAAGAAATTCTGAATACTTATCTTGACCTGCGTCAGGAAGGTGAAGAGTTTATCGATACTTATCGCCGTGTCGGCATTCAACCATTTAAGGAGCGTGCATATGCTTAATACCGCACTTCAAGTGCTCTCTAAAGATGGCACGATTGCAGACAACACATACCAATTAGTTGGTGAAGATGGCGTTTTGCCACAGGGCGATGTGGTTTTGACTGTGGATCATTTAGACCAGATTGCCAATGTGGCAGGTAAAAAAGCATTGTACTTAACCGTAGATGCTTCGCCTGAAACCAATGAGTTTCCACTTGACCAGCTAGATGCAATCTTTATTGAGTTTGCCGGTTTTAATGATGGCCGTGGTTATTCATTTGCAGCACTTCTTCGCCGTCAAGGTTTTCAGGGTGAACTACGTGCCACCGGTGATGTGTTCAAAGATGTGCTGAACTACATGAAGCGTTCTGGTTTCGATACTTTCGTGATTAAAGAAGGTAAGGATATTCAGGAAGCGGCTGCCGGTTTGAATGATTTCAAAAATCCGTACCAGGCATCGACTGCGGTTGCACAGGCACATTATCAAACAGGTGCATAATTTAAATTATGCTGCTGTCAAAAAGCCGGATTGATTCCGGCTTTTTTATGTCTTGATTAAAATTCTCAACTTTCTTCAAGTTGACAGTTGATCATCCAGTGAATTCCAAACTGATCGCTAAATGCAGCATAAAGTGCGCCCCAAAATGTCTTTTCTAGCGGCATCTCAATTTGACCATTCACCGATAAAGCATCAAAGAGTCGTTGTGCTTCAGCTTGTTCACTAGCATCTAAATTAATGGAAATATAGTGGTTATTACCTTGAATGAAAACGGTATTGGTTTGTGCACAGAATTAATCATTCGTGTCAGATGCCATCAATTCTGTAAATTCATTGATGGGAAGTGAGATATGCAGAATCTTATTTTGATCCGCTTCTAACAGCGTGACACTTTCTTCAGGTGGCATTTCACCATAACGACTCAGACTTGAAAATTCGCCTCCAAAAACTGATTTATAAAAGTTAAAGGCTGCTTCAGCCTGACCTTGGAAATTGAGGTAATGATTCAGTTGCATGGGAGAACTCCCTTTTATTTACTTGCTTTAATCTACGCCACTTTGCGGTATTTTGCGCGAGCAAGCCTTATCAAAATGTAAGCGAAAAAAATCCTCCAGATTCGGAGGATTTTTAACTCCCTCTCCTTATGGGAGAGAGATGGGGTGATGGGTAAAGTTAAATTAATTCAATCGCCACAGCTGTCGCTTCACCACCACCGATACAGAGAGCAGCAATACCTTTCTTGCCACCCGTACGTTTCAGTGCATGAATCAAAGTCAGGATAATACGTGAACCGGTAGAACCCACAGGATGACCGAGTGCACATGCACCACCATTGATGTTGACTTTTTCAGGATCCAGCTTGAACTCATCCATTGGACACATGGTGACCATGGCAAAGGCTTCATTAATCTCCCAAAGATCGACATCAGAAGCGGTCCATCCGGTTTTATCCAGTACTTTTTGGATTGCACCGACTGGAGCAATGGTAAATTCAGATGGATGTTGAGAATTCGATGCATAGGTAACAATTTTGGCTAAAGGATTTAAGCCTTTTGCTGCTGCATTGTCAGCCGAGGTAATGACTAGAGCTGATGCGCCATCTGAAATCGAGCTGGCATTAGCCGCTGTAATCGTACCGTCTTTGGCAAACGCTGGACGTAAAGTTGGAATTTTATCGATGTTGGCATTAAATGGTTGCTCATCTTTATCAACGACCACATCGCCTTTGCGGGTTTTAACTGTTACAGGCACGATTTCATCAGCAAAGTAGCCTTCATTGACCGCAGTTTGTGCACGTTTTAATGAGCGAATCGCAAAATTATCCATCTGCTCACGGCTATAACCTTTGGTATTTGCCATATCTTGGGCAAATGAACCCATCAAGCGACCTGTTTCAGCATCTTCCAAGCCATCCAGAAACATATGGTCCTTGATTTCACCGTGACCCATACGGAAACCGCCACGTGCTTTTGGCAATACATAAGGAGCATTGGTCATGGATTCCATGCCACCTGCAACGACAATATCAGCAGAACCGGCTTTAATCATATCCGCAGCTTGCATGACGGCTTTCATGCCTGAGCCACATAATTTATTAATGGTCACAGCACCAGTAGAATCTGGAAGACCAGCTTGACGCATCGCTTGACGTGCAGGACCCTGCTTTAAGCCTGCCGGGAGTACACAACCCATAATGACTTCTTCAATATCCGTTGGTTGCAGACCAGCACGGGCAATTGCCTCTTTAATGGTGACTGCACCGAGTTCTGGCGCAGTTACACTCGCAAGACTTCCCTGAAAGCCACCCATGGCTGTACGTGCACCATTGACAATTACGATATCAGTCATTGTTCTCTCTCCGTATGAGTTTTAATCAATTTTTTCAAACTTAAGCAGTATATTGAAAAAAACTCAGGATTGAAGTGTTAATCGCAACGAAGCATAAACTGGATAGTTCTGTTAGCAAGAAGAAAGACTTTCAATCCGGATATGCCCCATTTTGCTGAGCGCAATACGCTGTTGGCTAGAAAGATGGGTAGAACAATAATAGAAACTACCATTTGAACCAATCGGCAAGGCAGTGTGCGCTTGATAAGTGACACTCGGTAAACTTAAAGCTCCTCGCCAACTTAGGTTACCGTATTTGAGGTTAAGTACGTCAATATGTAAAATTTGTTCGTCTACATCCACTTGCCTATTTTTATTTTTATCAATGAAAACTAGCATGTTCTTATTCCATTGATTGGCTTGGCAACTGAGAGAATCTTGGCTCGGGCAGATCACAATATTTTGGTGAAATACTGCAGCCTGGCTGCGTGCATAGCGATTAATTTGAGATAATTTGATCGGAATACTTTTGGCTTCCTGTTTAGATCGATATTCATGGAAGTACGGTAGAGCGATACTGACGAGAATTGCAATCATTGCAATACAGATAATTAACTCAACAATAGTGAACGCTCTTGTTATGTTTTTATACATAGAGTTACCTGATTTATATATTATTTTTATAATAAAGATGTTATTAATTATACGTTTTTTATGCTTTATTGAGCGTGTAAATCAGTGCTTACTTAAGTTTCAAGAAAGCTGTTAAAAATAATTGGCAATCACAATAGGTCATTCAGAATAAAAAATTGAGTAAAAAGTTACCGAATTACAACGGAAATTGTAAGTAATTTTGTCAATAATTTACTTGATTAAATTAATCAAGCACTTGGAAAAATAATAAAGTGTTTGTATGATGCCATGTGAATAGCTTAAGAATAATACTGGGGTAATAAAAAGCCTATCTCAGGATGGCCTATTAGAGGCTTGAGCTTGAACAACAATTGTTATCTCTGGAGGATAAATCCATGAAAATGAGTCGTATTGCTTTAGCTATGCTTGTAGCTGCACCTTTTGCTGCTGCCAATGCAGGCGTAACTGTTACTCCATTAATGCTTGGTTATACTTGGCAAGACACTAAACACAACAATGGTCAGTCACAGTTGTTATCTTCAAAACTTGGTCAAGGCGAAATGCAGAACGACTTGTTCGTTGGTGCAGCGCTTGGCATTGAATTGACTCCATGGTTAGGTTTTGAAGCTGAATATAACCAGGTAAAAGGTGATGTTAATAAATCACTTCGTGCTATCACGAATATTCCAGCAGGTTCTACAAGAGCTGACGCAAGCCTTGTAGACGCGGGTGCTGAATATAAGCAAACTCAAATCAACGGTAACTTCTATGTTACTTCTGATTTAATCACTGGCAACTATGACAGCAAAGTGAAGCCTTATCTGTTAGCGGGTGCGGGTCACTACAAATACAAATTTGATGGCGTAGAACGTAGCAATGTAAATGGTGCTGGCGGTCGTGACCGCGGTAATACTGAAGAAGGTACTCTAGGTAATGCAGGTATCGGTGCATTCTGGCACATTAACGATGCATTGGCAGTCCGTACAGAAG